>JBCCNE010000351.1:0-5560 GCA_039026015.1 Cyanobacteria bacterium P01_C01_bin.70
ACAAGAACGCGATCGCCTAGGCGCCGCGTTTGAGCAGCTTCCGGGATTACGCAGTTGGCCCAGTGAGGCCAATTTTATTTACTGCCGCCCAACTCACCAGAGTCTTGATGAAATCGTTCAGCGTCTGCAGGAGCAGGGCACTCAAGTCCGTCAGACGGGTGGCGGGTTACGTATTACCGTCGGCACGCCTACAGAAAACATGCGTACGATAGCGCATCTGCACCAAGCTTTGCGTAGCTAGGGCGGGTATATCAGCGGCGACGAGCTTTACGCACCGTGTAAGGAAAAACGCCTACCAGCATAGAGAAGGCCTCGTCTGGCACGTTATCGACGATCGCCTTGTCAAAGTAGGTTTTGAACTGCTCTAGAATCATTTGTGCCCGCTCTAGCGGAACAGGCTTATCAGTAAAATTTTGCGTCAGCCGCACCCACTGCAGCCGAATACGAATGGCTTTTTGCTGATCTTCGTATGACTTGGGCTCAATAAGCGATAGGTTGCCCAAAGCAGTGATGCGATCGCAGTTGGCGTCTAGCGCGCCTCCAACTGCCGCACCAGGACCAGCAAACTCAGCATGAAACTGCTTATAAATAACGATGCCATTGCGACGGCGACTATTGACAATCCAAAGTTTGTCGCTGTTAAGTTTGTCCAAAACGATATCCGTGTTGGAATGATGCTTCACGGGAGGTGGGGCTACATCATCTCGATAAGTCTGGGGCATAGTAACAAATATAGTGAACCAAAGACTCTTGGCATTTGATCGCTACAGATAACAGATGCAACCTTAGTAACCCGAACTAAGTGATTCCTAACTTGATTGCTTAACTTTTTTCTTTGAAGTCCCACTTTATTTTAGGGGAGAAGGTTATTAAAACACCGGTGACAACCGCGTTATCTCTAAAGCTGCTGTAAAGTTCTTGTCAAATTCCAATGATGTCTGTGTAAATCTGGCAGGTATGTAAGCCTCTGTTAAATAAGAAACCTGTGGATCAAACGCAATCCATATATTTTCCAGGCATAGTAATCTGTGCTATTTCTCGCTTGAACCTTTACTCAACCACATCGTTTTACTCCTTTGCTCTCAACCCTGAACGATAGTCTGACCACGGGTGTTCAGGATTGCATTCACGTCAGGGATTTTGCGGTTATTTTGCCCTTACCAGAAGATACAGTAACATTAGGTCAGTAAATTTTGTTGGCTGATGAAGCCGCAATTGGCAGCAGCGGCGATTTACAAGCTCTGTGAAGACAGCATGGGGCATCTCTTTCGGGAAGCGTAGAGCCTGACAGAATGCGAAAAGCAGAACGCAAAATTGAAAGCCCTCTTGTAAAAGACTCTCGTTGATTGGCAATGTCCTGAATCAAAGGCAGCATAAGGGCTGCGGGCATTGATATCGGTCTGACAGAGCAGTCGCTCAAACTCTTAAGCAGCCGTACTCGCTCCAGGGTTTCTCAAGAGTCCTTTGATCAAAGGACTCTTAGCGATCGCCACCTCCAGCATCACAGAAAGGAGGACAATCACGTTTGCCATCGCGTGGACGCTGCTAGCACCCTGTCTGCACTGGGCAACGGCTCCTAAGTTTTTCTGTTGACTCAGAGCCATTACCAAGGGGTCTGTCTGGAGGTGATAGCGCCGCTGCGCCCGCGCTTTTGAGAGACTGACTGCCAAACTAGCGACCAATAGAGCGGCGAAAGTTGAAGAAACTGCGCAAGATATTTTGCAAGCGAGTATTGCTCGCGTAGGTTTGCTTGGTCAACTGAAGCGCAGTCTTGCTGTTAATCTCCGCAAGGGTGGGATACACGTGAATAATTGATTTTAAGGCTCCTACCTTGAGCTTGTAGCTCATGGCGATAACCGCTTCATGAATCAGCTCCCCTGCAGCTGGCCCCACAATATGGGCACCCAAGATTTCACCATTTTTGCGCGTGATAAATTTAGCAAACCCGATGCCAGCGCCTTCTGCTAAAGCGCGATCAACATGATCAAAGTTGTGTCGCAATATCATCACGTCATCACCATAACGCTTCCGGGCTTGTTCTTCTGTCAGGCCCACCCGCGCCAGTTCCGGTTCCGTAAAGGTGGCCCAAGGAATCACGCGGTAGTCAGCTTTTTTCGTGGGGAAAATCAGCGCATTTTGCATCGCCACTGCTCCTTCATAACCGGCTACGTGGGTAAACTGATAGCCGCCGATCACATCACCCGCCGCATAGATTTTAGGATTGGTCGTTTGCAGTTTGGCATTGACGATGACGCCGGCTTTGCCCACATCAACGCCAGCCGCCTGCAGATTGAGGGCTTCTACATTGGGCACTCGCCCCGCCGCTACCAAGATTTCGTCAACTGCAATGCGATCGCCCGTATTGGTCACAATCACCTTTTTGCCATGCTCAACTAAGACCTCTTTGGCACGGGTATTAGTCAGAATGCGTATGCCCTCAGCCGCCATCAAATCTTGGACAACCCGCGCCGCTTCCGGTTCTTCTTTAGGCATGAGTTGGTCGCGACTAGCAATCATCGTTACCTGGCTGCCGAGACGGGAAAAGGCTTGACCCAGCTCACAGCCAATCGGCCCCGCCCCAATCACCGCTAGTGAGTCCGGTCGCTCTTGAATATCAAACACATTGATATTGGTCAGGTAGCCCGCTTCTTGAATGCCAGAAATTGGCGGCATACTAGGACGACCACCAGTTGCGATCAAAAAAGCTCTGGCCTTGAGCAGTCGGCCATTGACTTCAAAGGTTTCGCGATCGCTAAACTGGCCTTCGCCGTAGATAACTTCTACGCCCAAAGACTCGAAGCGTTCAGTCGAGTCGTGTTCTTGAATCGTATCGATAACCCGATGCACGTGCCCCAGGGCTTCGCGAATGCGGATGTCGTGAATTGAAGCCTCAATGCCGTAGATTGCGGCATTTTTCACATCATGGGCAATGCGACCGGCGTGAATCAAGGATTTGCTGGGAACGCAGCCATAATGCAGACAATCGCCACCCAATCGGGGCTCTTTTTCAATTAAGGCGACTTTGGCGTTGAGCTGCGCCCCCGCGCTAGCCGCCACCAAACCAGCGGAACCGCCTCCGATGACAACGAGATCATAGTCAACAGCCATAGCTTTCTCCTTCAATTACCCTCGCTTTAATTTAAGCCTACTCAGATTTTTTGCTGAGTAACTGAGGAGGGGCTGAGAAGTCGCTATTAAGTTTCATAAAATCTACTTTGGTTGAGAGCGATCGCTCAACGGATAACAGAACTCGGAGTTTGGGGTCAGAGTACAGAATTCCGGAGGTCAACATCCCAAACCTCAAATCCAAAATCCTAAACGCCCACTTCACAGATCAGGCAGCCTGCGTCGAGGACTCTTTGAGGAGTGGAAAGCCCAGCGCCTCCCGCTGATCGTAATAGAGTTGTGCCACTTTCCGAGCCAGTCCTCGCACTTGCCGAATATAGCGGGTTCGCTCCGTTACAGAAATCACGCCCCGAGCATCAAGCAGATTGAACGTGTGGGAGCATTTCAGCACGTAATCGTAGCTCGGCAAGACCAACCCCTTTTCCATCAGTTGCTCAGCCTCTTTTTGATACAGGCTAAATAGCGTAAACAGCAGTTCGGCGTTGGACTCGTCAAAATTGTATTTTGAGTGCTCGATTTCGCCCTGCATATGCACATCGCCATAGGTTAAAGTGTCGTTCCATTGGATTTTGGCGATCGCATCCACCTCTTGCAGATACATCGTCAGGCGCTCTAGCCCATAAGTTAGCTCAATTGAGACTGGGCGACAGTCCAATCCGCCACACTGCTGAAAATAGGTGAACTGGGTGATTTCCATACCGTCGAGCCAGACTTCCCAGCCCACGCCCCAAGCGCCAACGGCCGCATCTTCCCAGTTATCTTCCACAAAGCGAATGTCGTGATCTTCGGGCTTGATGCCCAAGGCTCGCAGCGAATCCAAATACACGTCTTGAATATTGGGCGGCGAGGGTTTGATCAGCACTTGGTATTGATAATAGTGCTGATATCGATTGGGGTTTTCGCCATAGCGTCCGTCAGCCGGACGGCGACAGGGCTCAGCATAGGCCACCGACCACGGCTCCGGCCCGATCGCCCGCAGAAACGTGTGCGGACTCTTAGTGCCTGCCCCTTTTTCCGTATCGTAAGGCTGCACAATCAAACAGCCCTGATTGCTCCAAAACTCGTGCAGAGTGGTGATCACTGATTGAAAATACACGCTGTCTTTCCTTATGGGTCTCAATATCTGCTGGGCAAGTGACTTAAGCGGCTGCGTCGCACCGCTACTCACAAATATCATACGGGTGTCTCGTTAGGAGCAAGGCTGCCAAGGGTCAAAATAGTGAAATTACCTGGCGGCGGTCAGGCGACCATGATTAAGTAGCATGGCCATACATCTGTCGAACGCTTTACTGCCATGCTTCTCTGTAACCCTCAATATTTCCAATGAGAGCAAAGAGATTCCAGACGTAAGCAAGCTCATTCAGCCAAAGCTAGAGCAGACTGGCAAATACCAAAGCAGAACCTATATGCACATCTATACTACACTTGAAACATAAGCACTACAATTGATACGCTAAGTGCTAATCGCTTTTTTGGAGTTGAGATGCGGATAAGGTATGTCGAACCAGCGGATCTCCCCGCGATCAGAGGTCTTGTTTCTTGCCTCCTCGAGCATGAAAGCGAGATACGATCAACCCGGTGCGCAATCAACGAAGTGCATTCCGGCTACTTTGACGAAATGTTGGAGAGACGAGCCATTGAAGATGGCGGAGTTTTAGTAGCTGAAGAGTCATCATCTGTTCTGGGTTTCTTAGCCTATGCGCACGCCATCGACGACTTGGAAGTGATTCCGGAGCAGATTGACGTAACTGAAATTGTGGTGCGACCAAATGCGCGAAGGCAAGGAGTGGCAAGGACGCTAATGACCGAATTGAGGCGGCTTGCCAAGGACGCAGGGATTAATCGTATCGTGCTAAATGTCTTGGAAGGCAATTCAGAAGCCTTAGGATTCTACGAGGCCCTTGGCTTTCAGCGGATGGCCCAGATGCTCGAACTGCAGTGTGACACCTAGTAAGCACACAGAACTGACGCCTGACAACTTTCGATTGAGATGTCGTTGAAATTCCGTTGAGCATTGGTATGTCCCTGCTGCTAAGCAGGCAAATATTGTTCCAATAATTGCAACACGTTGAGTCCCATAATTTGTCGGATTTCTGAGTCAGTAAACCCGTCTGCTAGCAGGCCTTGGGTGATTTGATTCATGTGGGCGACATCGAACGGCACTCGCACCGCCCCATCAAAATCTGACCCCAGAGCGACATGCTCAACCCCAACGTGATCAGCAACATAGCGAATTGCCCGGACGATCGCGCCAATGTCTTCACCACAAACAGCCGTTTTCCAAAAGGCGATACCGATGATGCCACCATGCTCAGCAATTTGCCTCACCTGATCATTACTCAAATTTCTGACTCCTTCACAGGTGCCCTGCACACCAGTATGAGAGACCAAAACTGGGCGACTGGAGAGTTGCAGCACGTCGTCAATCGTTTGG
>JBCCNE010000352.1:0-5554 GCA_039026015.1 Cyanobacteria bacterium P01_C01_bin.70
CCCCGACGATGCTGATGTCGTTGATCAAGAATCTACCGAAGCTCGTCGGACAGCCGCGCGCAATGGTGCGGTACCGGTTTTAGTTCCTAACCAAGATGCCAATCAGCGCATTACCAACTCCCTAGATAATCTGCTGCAGCAAGCCGAAATCCTGCGAAAGCAGGCTAGCGACTTTCCGCTGGTGGATGGTCGCCAATTGCCCACCGCCACACAAACCTATATTCGGGAGGCGTCGGCGCAAGCTTGGGACCCGATTTGGTCAGTAGTGACCGCAGCGGCAACCGATGTGCGTGATGCTGACGACGATGAAATCTCGACGTCTCCTTTGACGCTGCTGGCCCGCCGCTCCGATTTCCAGGCTTTGAATGCTGAGCAGCAAAAAGTTGCCCGAGACTTAGTGCGCTATCAGCAGTTGCAGTCAGCGATGGAGCTGGAGTCGCTGCAAATTGTCTTAGAAACTGCCCGCGACAATTTTCGCACGGCTAGAAAGAAAGTTCAGGAGCTCGCTCAGGTCGATCGTGGACTGCCCAACAATTTAGCGCTGCTGCGCCTCAGCGATGCCGAATGGCGGACATTGCGCCAGCAGGTGCGGCGAACCCTCGACTTGATGCTGCTGCAGGGAATTCCTGAAGGGGTGCCGTCAGATTTGTTGGCGATCGCCGCTAGCAGACATCTTCAGGGGCAAGTCTCCACTGCTGGTCAGGGGTTAGGCCAAGAGCTCATCATCACCGTCTTAGAACCCAATCTTGTGAAAGACTTGGACAAGACGCTGGCTCAAGCCGAAGCGGCGGCCGAGCAGGTGCAGGCAGTTACTGTATCGGCGCGGACCGGCGACATCATCGTGCGCCAGGGCGAAACTATTGAGCAGTCCGCCTTTGTCTTGCTTGATCATTTCGGCCTTAGCCAGCGCCGTCTTAATTTTGTGGGACTGCTCGGCTTTGGCGTTTTGATGGGTGGGGGGGTAGCCCTATTTTTGCTGGTGGAACGCACTGCTCGCCCTGGTTTACGAGGACTAGACTATGTGCTAGTTTCTTGCCTGATTCTAGGGGTTTCTGGTCTCAGCGTTTTAGGCTTTGCCGTGTACAGTTTGCCCGCTGTGGGACTGCTGACAAGTAGTTTTTACGGCACTACTCTAGGCTCGACTCTGGTGGGGCTAATTGCCATTTTGCTGCCCCTAGGAACCCGCGTTAATCCGGTGCCGCTGTTAGCCAGTGCGGCCGGTGGCTTGGTCTGCAGCGTGATGGCGCCGCGCCTGCGCTCACGAGAAGAATTAGCGCTTCTCGGTGGGGTAGTGGGGGTCATTCAAGGGGCAGTTTATCTGGCCCTCACTTGGATGCTCAATCCGGTTTCCCTGACGACCTGGTATTTGCCCCTGACTGGTGCCATCATGCAGGGCATTTACGGCGTTGTCTCCAGTGTGGTGGCCTTGGGCCTGAGTCCCTATCTAGAACATTTGTTTGATTTGGTGACTCCGATTCGGTTAGCTGAGCTATCCAGCCCCAACCGCCCTATGCTCAAGCGTTTAGCCTCGGAAGCTCCCGGCACCTTTCAGCACACCTTATTTGTGGCCTCCCTCGCCGAAGCGGCAGCGCGATCGCTACAGTGCAACGTAGAGCTGGTGCGGGCTGGCACGCTATACCACGACATCGGTAAGATGCACGACCCTCAAAGCTTCATCGAAAATCAGATGGGCGGCCCGAATAAGCACGATGAAATCAATGATCCCTGGATCAGTGCCGACATCATCAAAAAGCACGTCAGTCAGGGGTTAGTGATGGCCCGTCGCTGCCGCTTGCCACGAGCAGTGCGAGCGTTTATTCCCGAGCATCAGGGCACGATGCAAATTAGCTACTTCTACTACAAAGCGGTGGAAATGGCAAAAGCCGATCCCAACGTCATAGTTGACGAAGCGGACTTTCGCTATGATGGCCCCATTCCTCAGTCTCCTGAAACCGGCATTGTGATGCTGGCAGATTCCTGTGAAGCGGCGCTGCGATCGCTTAAAGACGTTTCCCCCTCCGCAGCACTGGCCCTAGTCAATCGCATTCTCAAGGCGCGCTGGCGCGATGGTCAACTGGTGGATTGCGGTCTCACCCGTGAACATATGAATATCATTGCTCAGGTGTTTGTCCAGGTTTGGCAACAGTATAACCATAAGCGGATTGCCTATCCCAAGACCGCTCTCAATCCACTGGCGGGGCGTATCAGCCATAAAAGTTAAGTCATCGCAATCTTGATAGCACCTTTTTGACAATCTGGTGCAAACTTGGGTACTGGCGGTCTACCGAGCTCATTAAGGAGACTTACCATGCCAAAGGCCAAAGCGCTGGGGAATACCTTTTTAAAGGCACAGCCGATTTCCTCAACCGATTTAAGCAATAAAGAAAAAATCTATGTGCCTGAGGGCCATGAGTTTTACATTTATCGGTATGCGCCCGATAAGAATCAGCATGTTTTTATGGAGCTGGCATCCCCCCTCACCACGATGGATGGCGTGGCCAAAATTCAAAACGTCTTTGGCTACGATCCTCATATCCAAATTGAAGGTGAGCCCACCGGGCCTGGCGGGTCAGGACTGCCCCTCGACACCACGAAACCAATCAAGCTGCAGGTTCCTTATTTTCGGCAAAACGATAACGACTCCAGCGTCTTTGGTGGTGGCTGGCGCCAGTGCAATACCACCAGCAACTGCATGCTCGCTGACTATCTTTTACAAGGAGCACTCACTAAAGCAGCCAAACAGAAAGGCTACCGTGAGCCCGAGTCAGTCTTTATGCGTATTGTGAAAAAGTATGGCGACACCATTGATCACACGGCTCAAACCAAGGCGTTAAAAGAAATCGGCATTAACTCTTACTTCAGCCGCTCCATTTCTTCCAAAGACGTGATGCTCTCACTCAGCTACGGCATCCCTATGGTGGTGGGCTTCGCCTACAAAAGCAGCGGCCACATTTGCGTAATCGTGGGTCATGACCCAGTAAAACGTCGCTTTCTGGTTCATGATCCCTATGGCATCCGCTATGGCGCTAGTGACTCTTACGAAGTCAATGCTTGGGGCGCGTTTGATCCTTATTCCTACAGCACAATGCAGCGCATTTTTTGGGACATAGGCAATGAAGCTGGCTGGGGGCGCGTTGTCACCAGCATCAATGGCAAGCCCACCGGACTCCCGACGGGCCTTTAGGTGATCCCTTAGGGACCGATGTCACAGCGTCTTAACAGAGGCGCTGTTAAGCTCAGCGATTGCGAAAAAAACCGAAAAAATCATCTCACCTCTATCGTGGCGACGTGAGATCAGCGTATGCTTACTGGTCGAGAGTCGTCGGTTAATGATGGGCGATCGCAATGGGCAGACTCGCGATCGCTCAATCCTGTGGTTAGCTAACAGACACTCTCACCTGCAATACCTACGGAGCCACTGGGGATGATGTTTGAAGAACTAGACACCGCGATTGAGGATATTCGGGCCCGTGAAATTTTAGACTCCCGGGGTCGCCCCACCATTGAAGCGGAGGTTTATTTGGCGGGAGGCGCAGCCGGACTGGCACAGGTGCCGAGTGGAGCCTCGACCGGCACCTTTGAAGCCCACGAACTGCGCGATAACGACGCTAATCGCTATGGCGGCAAGGGCGTGCTCAAAGCCGTCGAGAATGTTGAGGAAGCGATTGCCCCGGAACTGCTCGGCGTCAATGCCTTAGAGCAGTCCGTCGTAGACACCGTCATGATGGAAATTGACGGCACCGAAAACAAATCCAAGATTGGTGCAAACGCGATTTTAGCCGTGTCTTTAGCAAACGCGAAGGCAGCAGCAGCGGCGGTAGGATTGCCTCTATATAGATACTTGGGAGGGCCATTGGCGAATCTGCTGCCGGTGCCCCTGATGAATGTGGTAAACGGCGGTGCCCACGCTGACAATAATGTTGACATTCAAGAATTTATGATCGTGCCCATTGGGGCTCCTACATTTGGTGAAGCGCTGCGCTGGGGGGCCGAAGTCTTTGCGAGCCTGAGCAAGGTGCTCAAAGGCCAGGGGCTGCTGACCGGCGTCGGGGATGAAGGCGGCTTTGCTCCTAATCTCGGCTCTAACCAAGAAGCGCTGGAGCTCTTGATTCAAGCGATCGAGCAAGCTGGCTATCAGCCCGGTGAACAAATTGCTCTGGCCCTTGATGTGGCAGCCAGCGAGTTTTACCAAGATGGTCAATACACCTACGATGGGGCCACCAATTCTCCGGCTACTTTGATTGACTACCTGGCCGATTTGACTCAAAAGTTTCCCATCATCTCTATCGAAGATGGCCTGCAGGAGGAAGACTGGAGCAACTGGGCAGCCCTGACTCAAAAGCTGGGCAAATCCACTCAACTAGTGGGCGATGACCTGTTTGTCACCAATCCCACCCGACTACAAAAAGGCATTGACGAAGGCGTCGGCAACTCTATTTTGATTAAACTCAATCAGATTGGCAGCCTGACCGAAACGTTGGAAACCATCGACCTCGCGACTCGCAATCAGTTCACCTCGATGATTAGTCACCGCTCGGGCGAAACGGAAGATACCACGATCGCCGATCTGGCCGTGGCGACTCGGGCCGGACAAATCAAAACCGGTTCCCTCAGCCGCAGTGAGCGCATTGCCAAATACAATCGTCTGCTCCGCATTGAGGACGAACTGGGCGATCAAGCCGTTTATGCGGGCACCGTCGGGATGGGGCCAAAGTTCGGCTAACCGGCAAACTGGTATATCGCTCACCAGCCCCCATCAATTGACCGGCTATGCTAGTAGCATGCCTGGTTGTCTGTTGGGAGCTAATGATGTTTCACCGACTGCGTTCCAAAGGGCCCCAGCGATCGCGCTGGTTGGCTCTGCTGGCGGTTAGTTCCGCCTGGTTGACAACAGGGGCAAGTCTACCTGCACCAATGCCTACTCAGGCCCAGTCGCTTGATTTAGCGGATATTACGATTCAGGTGCCTATCGTGGTACCCGGCTATCCGGTGATCATCGTACCGCGCAGGCGCCGTGAAATCCGCCGCGAAGTCACCGTCCGCTTTATTGCCCAAGGGGATGATTGGGCTAGCGTTTATCTGGATGGCGATCTGCTCTTCCGCGCGGGCAATACGCGCCGCGATTACACTGTCACGCTTAATCCAGGGGCCTATTATCTAGAAATTGCCGGCGTCACCCAGTTTGATTTGTGGGATTCCGGCTATCTTGACTTGGGCCGTAACGATACCAATGTAGTCATCATCCGCTACAGCAAAGAAACCGGGGTGCGCGTAGCAGGCGACCCTTATGCCTGGCTACCAGATTAACCGCTGGACCTACACGTCAAACCAGGAAAATTGGCCGCAGCGGGTGCTTTACCAGGTGCGGCTGTCGATGATTTACCGTCACTGTGTTTATGATGTGGCGGCGGCGGCCGTTTCAAATAGCCGTGCATATTGACCATAGCCCTCGGCTTCTAGCTCTGCCAATGGAATAAACCGCAGCGCCGCCGAATTCATACAGTAGCGGCGTCCTGTCGGTTCCGGACCGTCTTCAAAGACGTGACCCAGATGA
>JBCCNE010000353.1:0-5528 GCA_039026015.1 Cyanobacteria bacterium P01_C01_bin.70
ACGACTAGGCTCCATTTGCACATGAATCACCTCTTCCTGCCAGCCCAGCAAATCCACCTCGCGGATGTTGGAGATGGCCTCCAGTCTTTCCTGCAAAGCTTCTGCTGTCTGGCTAAGAACATCTGCTCCTAGCCCCTCCCCGGTAAGCGCCAGGGTCAGTACCGGACTGTCTTGCTGTGAAAGCTGTTCAAAATCTGGCTCACCTACACCGTCTGATTCGGAGGGCAGTTCCGAATTGGCATCGTCTACTTTGGAGCGTAAGTCCTGAATCGAGGCGTCTACGGGTTCCTCGGCCTTAAACTCAACATTGATAATGGAGAAAGAGTTAAACGTAGCGCTAGTAAAATCCTTAAGACCCGACAGGCTTTTGATCTCCTCCTCAATTTTGTCAGTTACCTGAGTTTCAATAGTCTCCGCATCGGTTCCAGGCCATTCAGTCGTAATATTTGCCCGGGCAATATTGATATCGGGGTCACCCTCTTTCACCATCGATAGGTACCCCATAAAGCCCCCCATCAACAGCAGAAAGCACAGCAGCGTTCCAAAAATCTGACGGGTAAAGAAAAAGCGCGCCAGGGGAGATGCCGCCTGAGCCGGGCTGATGGGCTTAGATGCCGGTGGAGCCTCGACTGGGGCGGAGCGCTCTTCTGTCTTCATAGTGAAGCCTCTTCAGAGACAACTTCCACCAGCGTTCCATCCACCAGTCGATTGATGCCTTCAGTGACCACCAGTTCACCCGGTTCAACACCGCTAAGAATTTCAATCCCGTCAAGCGCTTCAATGCCCACTTCCACCTGCCGGCGCTCTACCATACCTGTCGATTCGTCCACTACAAAGGCATAGGTTCCGCTCTCCCTCGGCTGCAAAGACCCTAGGGGCAAGATGACGGTATCGGGGCTGCTAGCGGCCTCAATCCAGACGTAAACCCGACCGCCAATCTGTAAATTCCGCACCAGTTGGAAGTTTCGAATCCTGACTTCAACCCCTCGTCCTCCGGGAGTCTGGGTTGGACTCACCGCAAACACCTGGCCCTGGCTCCCCTCAGTTCTGGCAATGTCGAGCAGGTTGCGGTTAGTTGCACCTGCGGCTTCAGGCCCGCTGACATCGTCGGCTAAAACAACATAAGCCTGCTGCCCAGAGCGGATATCTTCTGCTTCATTAGCCTGCAGCTCAAGTTCAACCTCGAAGGACTGGGGCTCAATCACCACAATGGGGGCTCTCTCTGTCAGATCATCCAGTGTGCCTGAGGTATTTGTAATCTGCGTGTCCCAATATTCGCCTTCGCGGATATTAATATAAGCGACGACACCATCAATCGGAGACACGAGCTGAGTATCTTCTAGATTGACGTTGGCCCTTAGTAAGCGAGCTTGGGAGGCGTCCACAGAAGCTTCTGCCGATTGCACATCATCCTCGGCTGCTCGTACCCCTTGCTCCGCCACTCTGAGATTTGCCCGGGCCTGCTCCGCCGCGTTTAGATACACATCGCGCTGGCTTTCTGAAACAGCGCCCTGTTCAAATAGCTCTTGATAGCGCGCTAGCTCAGCGTCATTAAATCTGAGGTCTGAGCGCGCTTTATCGAGATCAGCCTCAGCCTGTAGTAGAGCGGCAAGGGCCTGGTCTTGCTGGCGGACAGTAACTTCTACATCTGCCGCTGCCGTATCGATATCAACATTTTGTTTGCGATCGTCGATGGTGGCCAGCAGCTGCCCCTGGGATACCGGATCGCCTTCGCGCAAATCCCGACCATCGACCTCTGCAAGAAACTCAATATCTCCCTCAGCTTCGAAGTTCAACACGCGCCGTCGCGCAGCGGTGACTACCCCTTCATCAAATACCCACTGCTGAGCAAGTCCTGTCTGCGCCCGAATAGCTCTGACCTGGAGCCGGGACGGAGAAACCTCTTCCTCATCAACAGTGGCACCTGCTCGAATGCTTTGAATCGCCCTTAAACCCACAACCGTCAGAGCAGCAGCCATCACTAATACAGCCAGAGACCAAGCTGACTTAGAGCTCAATCGCCTGCCAAGGCTAGAGACAATTTCCTTTGAGTCAGGGCCCTTGGCATTATCTAGATGGGCATCTAAATTTTGATTGACCTCGGGGTTTTGGCGAGCCAAATCTAAATCAGGCTGAGAATTAGATGGAGAAGAACTGGAGTCGTTGGTCTTCATCGTCTAATACCTTAAGTGGGTAATAAATGAATAAAAAATCTACATAGAAAGTAAGATCTAATCTGAAAAACTTCTAAGTTGCGTTCTGTAAAATCTAAAACTATTTAGACTGTTACACATATTTATAAGAATTTTATTTGTCCATTATCCATCTTAAATATGTACCTTAAATAAGCATTCTCGAAAATATTTCTCTGTAAAAGATGTTACGGAAATGGCTCAAACCAGATTTATTTGAACTTTTAATCCGTCAATTAGATTGAACAAGCGGATCAGGCTTAGATATATTCACTTATATACGCTGTCAGTGTCTGCATTTAAGACAGTTTTGACAAGGACAATCAGCGAAAGAAACCGGACATTTAGCGACAATTTGTCAATTTTTAGATCCTGATACTGTTGCCTCTAAAAAGTTTAACTAAGCAAATATTTTGTGGTAATCATTAAATGTAGACAGTCGCTAGCAGTAGAAGACTTATTAAAAGAAACAGAAGGCTAGAGGATTTGTCTTGATGCTGGATAAAGCAAAACAAGTGGTTGTTAAACATAGGTAAAGACTTGTGAGATTTACATCTCAGTTTCGCTGTGCTCTCAGGTGTCGCTTCTTTTATTTGAGTGTTTTGATCTGCGTACTGGTTCTGATGCCACAAGCGATCGCCTGGGGACAAAGCTTTTCCGCTTTTAATAACCAAGCCGGGACGATTCCCCCTGAAGGTGTTATCCGATATGGCAGCATCGAGGCGGCATGGGTGCGATCGCCGCTAGATGGGGAGACTTTGTTTCAGGTGGCTACACCAACAGTGACGGATCGCAGCAGCTTGGGGCCAGAGGATGTGCCCGTTGAAGTCAGAGTGCAGAGTGTTGAAGCACTGCTGAAAATTGAAGTCGAGCGATTTCATCGTAATGTCTTCAATCGCTTAGCGAGGCAGTTGCCCCTGTGGAATACGCGCCGCACAGCCCCGCGATCGGCTGAAGTGATTGTTGGCACCCTAAATAAGCGCCCAGTTATCCAAATCAAAAGCTCGGATCGATCGCGTCCGCTGACGATTATTACGATCACTCAAACCGATATCGATTTTTACAGTGAAACTTCCGAAGTCTTATCAGAAGAGTGGCGCACTATTTTACAAGACGAGATTAATAAACTTGAACAGCTGGCGTCTTTAGAGACAGCTCGTCGGGGGCTTCGGCAGTCTCTATCCATTGTGTTGGGTCTAATTGCGGTGCTCTTCACCCTTGGCCTGCTGTATTGGCTAGCCAGACGACAGCATCGCGCCTTAAAAAAACGAGCTGAGACCGAGGCCGTAACGGCAGAGAGCCCATCACCGTCGCTGGCTGATACAGTCAATCCTCGGTTAGATGGCGCCTTAGAGAGTCATAAGTTGCCCATCGATGGTGCTTTGCCGGTTGACTCTCCTCTGGCCGAGGAGTCTCGCCCTCAACGTTATTTATCGGGGTTCTTGGCCAAGCGGTCACGGCTTATAGAGAGTCTTAAAAAGCCTCCTCTAGAGCGCCAGCTTAACGGCCTTAAATTTTTGCAGTGGCTGATAGGTTGGCTAGCAATTTTGTCTGTTTACGGCAGTTTAATCGGGCTAACCTATGCGCTGCCGCTGGTAACGTCATGGAGAACGGCACTTCTCCGGGAGCCGTTTAGGCTGCTTTCAATCTGGTTTATGGCTGGTTTAGCGCTGCGCATTACTCAAGCATTGACCCATCGCCGCACTCAAATTAACCATAACGCTGCAGCCACCCAATCCAGCGAAGCCCAACGTAAAATGCTCCGCATGAATACGGTTGGCGGAGCCTTAGAAGGGTTGATGTCCGTTCTAATTGTATTAACCGGCCTAATCTTGACCTTTTCAACCTTTGGACTGTCAACGCAGTCAGTGTTAGCTTGGGGAGCTGTACTGGGACTGGCAATATCTTTTGGGACTCAAAGCCTAATCAAAGACGTTGTCAATGGCTGCTTAATTCTGCTGGAAGATCAGTTTGCGATCGGTGATGTTATCGCCATTGGTTCCATGTTTGGTCTGGTAGAAGAAATGAATTTACGGAGCACTCGTCTGCGAGATCCAGAAGGGCAGCTTATCACGATTCCCAACGGCAATATTGCTGAGGTGAGAAATCTTACTCGACTTTGGTCACGGGTTGATTTCACGATTGAGGTGGCCTACGACAATAATCCTGACAAGGTCTTAAAACTGCTAAACGATATTGCTCAAGATATGTACGCGCTGCCTGAGTGGCGCCAAAAAATGCCCGATCCACCAGAGGTTTTGGGGATTGATGAGCTTTCTCACTCTGGCATACTGGTGCGGGTCTGGTTGAAGACAGCACCCCTGCAGCAGTGGGCCGTCGGACGGGAATATCGTCTGCGGGTGAGGAGAGCCTTTGATACGCACAGCATTACCATCGGTAGACCTGAGTGGATCACATATCAAGCCAGTCTGAGGCAGACGCCAACGCACAATAAACGACTTATAGGAAATACCCAAAACAGCGGCAGGTGACAATATAGTCTTGTGTAATCTTTCCAGTAAAAGTGCTGAGATTTCAGGATATGAACGCCGAAAAAGGAAGCACTAGTGCCAGTTTTATTAGGTCAGAGACCCTTGGCAGCATCGTGACGACAACCCTTGACTTTGCGGTGTCCCACGGGATGACCCTCGAAGAAATTGCTCAAACCACAGATTTCTCTGAGGTTGACTACGCTCGTCTGGACAGCCGCATATCGGACGACTCGGTGGGAGAGCTAATGAGCATCATTGCGAATCGGTGGCCAGACACAGCCATTTCGATGGAAATTGCTCGCTCCGCTCCGTTTTCGATGCTCGGCGGGTTGGTTCGCGGGGCTCAGTCTGCCAGCAATATTGAGGCTGTACTTGAGTGGTTTGTTACCAATCAGACGATTATTGCCGACCAGTCGGCCGTGCATCTTGAGCAAGCGGGCTCAGAGGTAGCGATGGTCGTTGCCCATCCTTTTGAGAATAGGGACAGGGGCGTGCTGCTCAAAGCCGTCACGGGCTTAGCATGGCGATTTCTGCAGGAGAGCACCGATTTAGAGTTATCCCTACTCAGGGTGGAATTTGCCTATGCAAAACCTATGCTGGTCGATGCCTATGAGTCGTTCTTTCAAGCATCAGTTTCATTTGAGACAGGACGCAATGCCCTCGTTTTTTCGCGAGAGAGCCTCGGCGTGCCCATTCGCGATGCCAATCCGCAGTTGTTCAATTTAATCGAGGGTCACTTTGCTGAACTGCGCCAGCAGTTAGGCAGCGATCGCTATCCCCTTGCCCTTGCCAAGCTCCGTCAGGGCATTATGGAAAACGCCACCCAGGGCGAGTATGGGGCGGC
>JBCCNE010000354.1:0-5525 GCA_039026015.1 Cyanobacteria bacterium P01_C01_bin.70
CCGACTTTTTCGTGGATGTGGCCGCTGGGCAGCTGCGCTTTCAGATTAATGACAGCACTGCAGAGCTCGATCTCACCGCATTTCCCCCGGCGTTTGACACCGCTTGGCATCACGTGGTCGCCACCTGGAAATACGATGCCCAAGACCAGAGCCTGGAATTGATTTTGGATAGCAGCGCAACGGCATCTGGCCGCGACGATCTCGCTTTTCCCGCCTGTCGCAGTCTATATATTGGCGTTCTGCGGGGTGAATCTGACCGGCTCAGCGACTATCGCACCTTACAAGGCGAAGTCAGTCAGCTCCGCATCTGGAATCAGGCCGCAATCAATGAGTCAGACTTTCTGACCAACATACATCGTCGTCGCTATGCCGATTTGACTGGCAACGAAGCCGGACTGCTGGTTTATTTGCCGATGGAGGCCGGCGCCGGGCACGCCCTTAACAATCTGGCTCCCGGCAGTGCCGCCACCATCATGTACGGTCGCTTTCCCGATGTGCGGTGGGTGCGTAATCCCGCAACGCTGCTGCAGTGGCGCGGCGGCTACGGCGTCTTGCCCACGACGGCGGAGCTGGGCTTGACCGATACTTACACTCTCGCAGCCTGGATTTATCTGCCTGACTTAGCCGGCACCCACCCCATTTTGGGAACTCGTGGCCCGGTGGTGGATGAGATCGCCGCTACCTGGGTTTGGGGCCTGCGAGACGGGGTCTTGTTTGTGCGGGTCGCCGATCAGGAACTGATGGCAGCCGATCTGCCTCTGACGGCCAATACCTGGCACCACGTCGTTTGCCAATACGACCAGGCCACCCAAAGCCTGCGGTTGGGCCGAGATGGCATCATCAGCACGTCAACTCTAGACGCAATCGCTCCCTATACCGTTGATCGCACCCTGTATCTTGGTCAGTGGCAGCGTTGGCAAGCCGCCGACAGCGACTGGGTGCGATCGCACTTCCAAGGACTGATCGCCGACCTGCGGGTTTGGTCAGCCGCGCTCACCGCCGAGGCATTCGCTCAATCTCGCGATCGCCGGTTGCGGGGCGATGAACCGGACTTACTGGCTTACTGGACTTTGACCGGAGAGCAGCGCCATCGATTACCTGCCCTGGGCAAAGATCCTCACTGGGCCTATCTGTCCCGCGATTTCCAAAGTTTGGATTTCTATGAGGCCGCGCAGCCCCCGCTTTACACCCCTCGTCAGGCACCGACGCTAGATGGCTATAACGACTACCTGGCTTTGAATGAGGCTACCTTGGTCAATCAGCCCCACACCATCGAATTTTGGTTTGCCGATACGCCTGACCAATGGCAGCACCTAGCCATTGTGGATGGTGCGAATGGCGAACCGCAGTTCTTTTTGAATGGGGAACTGATCGCCGATCCTTCACCCGATTTGGTCGCCAAACGATACGCCTATCGGATGAATACCCGTGCCATCGATCGTCCTGCCCGCGATTCGGCAGGACAGCTAGCGGTGACCGCTGGGCCAGTCACTGACCTGCGTCTGTGGCGGACTGCCCGCACTCAGGATCAGATTCAGGCTAACTATCAGCGCCATTTGACCGGTCGTGAGGAGGATCTCTGGGCCTACTGGCCAGTGGCGATGGGGCCTGGAGATCGCTTGCCAGACGCGACCGAAAATCACCGACCCGCCACCCTCGTCGGGGGATTAGAAAATACCGCTGACAAATGGCAAGCCGACCCGCCTCCGCAAACGGGCAGCATCCAGGCCCTTTACTTTGATGGTCGAGACGATCATCTCGCGATCGGGGATGTGGTCAACTTACCTTTTAAACAGGCATTCACCATCGAAGCTTGGGTCAAGCTGCCCCCCGAACCGCCCCCCGAGCTGCTGCCAATTTTGGCGACGATTCCTTCTGATGGCCCTGACGCAGTTGATGCAGGTCGGTTGATGATTGGCCTCAAAGCCGGACGCCCCTGCTTTAGCCTGGAGGCCACCAGCTTTTTATGGGCCGAGCAGCCCCTTGATAGCGGTTGGCATCATCTTGCTTGGCAGTACGAACCGACTAGCATTGATACCGCCGCCGGCACCCTGCGGATTTGGGTCGATGGGCTGCAAGTGGCTGAGGCTAACTATCGCCGACCTTTCAGCGGGGCGGGCACGCTCTATATCGGACGCGGTCAAGCAGTCGATCGCGCGGCGAAAACGGTGACGCCCCGGTATTTTCAAGGCGGTTTGGGGGAAGTACGAATCTGGCGATCGCTGCGCACGGCTGATGAAATTCGAGACCACCGCGATCGCCCTCTGGTGGGCGACACCGATACGTTGGCCGATCTCGCTGCCTACTGGATCTTTGACGTTGCTGTCACGACGGTCATTCCCAGTCAGGTGATCACCGATGGCAGCCGCTACGACCTGGTGTTGCAGAGCGATGCCGCGCGATCGCAACCGACTTGGGCGACAGCGACCCATCCCATCTGGCTGAATCCGCTCTCAGCAGCAGCCTTATCTTTTGATGGCGAACGACAGCATCTCGCCACCCCAATCCCCTTGACCATGGCCCCGCCCTTTACCCTGGAAGTATGGGTGCGGGTTGCGGACTGGAACGAAGAACGACCCATTGTACGCTGGGGTTTACCGGGCTCTGCCGCTGGCTTTGAGTTAACGGTGACGACTGAGGGCAAAGTTGCCTGGCAATGGGGTTCAGCTGATGATGAGCCAACGACAGCGTCCTCCAACCGCCTTATCACCGACGAGCAAATCGCGGTAGACACCTTCACCCATATTGCGCTGGTAGCTAGCGCAGACGAGCAGACCGATGAAGTCCAACTGGCGCTGCTGATCAATGGCGAAAATGCTCAAAGCGCCACCCTGACGACTCCCCTCGGAGGTCAGTCACTACCGCTGGTAGTGGGGCAGGGCGGCACGCCAGCAGCGCCGACCCACTTCAAGGGATGGATGAAAGAATTGCGACTCTGGCAGAGCGATCGCACTGCTGCCCTGCTTGACCATCTCTACCATCCCCTCACTGGACAAGAAGAAACGCTGTTGTCTTACTGGCCCCTCACCCAGATTGAGGCATCCGAGGGCGATCGCCTGACACCGAACCAAGTTGCCAATCGTCCGGCGCTGCGCTTAGGCGGCTTGCCCAGTAGCCGCAAACCCACCGCTGGCGAACCTACCCAATTTTGGGATAGTCGGCATCGGGTGCTCACGCTGCCAGTAATGCCATCCCCGCCTCTGGAACTAGCAGTGTCAGGTTTTACCGCACCCAACTACGCCCACCGAGCCCAACGCACCATTGAGGTGTGGTTCCTCTGTCGCGATCTAGCCTCTGGCCAAAAGCAGGTGATTTATGGTGAAGGCGATGAGACCCGCGGACTCGAAATTTACGTGCAGAGCGGCAGTCTTCATCTGGCGGGGTGGAATACGCCAATCGCGGAAAGCGGTTGGTCAGGCAGCACGATCAGTACTGATCGTCTCCAAGCCAACCATTGGCACCACGTCGCCCTAGTCCTCAACGGCAAAGACGAACTTCGCGACGACGCCTTCCGCGCCTTGCTAGATGGTCGAGCGATCGCGACTCGTCCCGGTTCACAGCTTTGGGGGCATACCCCAACCATCACGGTGGGGGGCTTGACCTTTACACCCGATCCACAATCCACCATCCAGCCCATCACTGTCGAGCACAGCCTACATGGGCAAATTCGCGAAGTCCGCATTTGGGAAACGGTGCGCACCGACGCGCAGATTCAGGCCGCGTTGTGGGGACTACCAGAAAATCTGCCAGAAAGCGATCGCCCGTCACTCTTGTTCCACTGGGACACCACCACTCTGACCGGTAATCTGGTCGCTCCGATGGTGCTGCCTAACCCGATGGAGGCGGCGATCAGCAGTCCTGATTTGCCGTTGATCGACCTAGCTAAGCTGCACCAACTGCAGGCTGAGTGGCAGCAAGCACCCCTGGAGCAGCTCTGTGCGCTGTGGGCCCCTCTGCGCCATGTGGGTCAACGCGATCGCCAAACCTGGTTTGATCGCATCTTCAACCCGGCTGGAGTCGAGCCCTACTGGTCCTATGCTCAACGGCTGCCCTGGCAAGTGCATAGCGACGACACTTCACAGCGACAAATTCGCACTCGACTGCTGAGCACCCTGCGAGTTTCTCAGGCGGAGCTTCAGGTCATGGTGCAAGCTATCAGCGGCGTCAACGCTGAACAAATTGTGCTGGATGGTGCCTATCTGACTTCTTTGTATCGGCTGAAGCTGTTGGCCAGTTTATTGCGCCTGGCGATCGCCGATCTGGTGGGTCTGATGGCCCGCCTCGAAGAAGAATCTACCGGTGAGCACCCCTTTCATAATCTGGCCAATTTCACCCTATCGGACGTACTGCAGCTAAAAGAACGGGCTGACTGGATGGCCAGCGCGGGCATTACCCTGGCGGAGTACGAGTATCTGGCTTACAACGTTCAGTCTCAAGCCATTGCCCTGCCCTACACCGAGGCCATGCTGGTGGATACGGCAACGACGCTGCTCAATCAAAGTGCGGACTTGCTGTTGACCCCCCTGAGTTTAGCGGCTGATGCTGCCACCATCAGCGATGCCGCTGCGGCAGCGATTTATGAAGTGCTGAAAGCCAGAAACCTGGTGGAGGAAATCGAATTAGCCTTGCCCACACCGACCGGCGATTTTCGCTCCGTTAAACGTGGTGTCGTCATGCCGGCAGTGTTGTCCCTGCAAGCGGGCGATCCAGAACTGACCGAGCTGCAGCAGGCCATCGTACTGGCCGTCGCCGCCGCGATGAATTGGGCGACCAGCTTTAACGGCAGTGAGTTGGGGGTGAGCAAGCAGACCCTGCTGGACCAACAGATCATCGCTCCCCATCCTCAGAAACCGGGTGAAACGACTGGACTCGTACTGCAGCCAATCTCTGTCGACCCCGATCGCCCTATCGCGGAGCAAACGTTACTGCGGGATCTGCTGGTCAATCGTCTGGAACTGCAGAGGGCGATTCCTCAAGAGGTGCTCACGCGGCTGCAAGATCAGCGCCGCGCCTTTGACGCTACCCTGCTCACTGACTTTGCCAGCTTGCTCGATACCGATGCCGAGCGGCTGCTCAATACGATGCAAAATACCAGCGGACAGCTTTATCACCAAGGCGTTTGGGATGCTCCCCAGCTGATGTTGGGGCTCAATCAGATCGTTAAAGCACCTAAGTCGGTGACTGCCTCATCGGTCGATCAGGATCTGCGACAGCTCCATAAAATTTTGCTCTTGCTGGCTCAGTTCAACTTGAGCGAGGCCGAAACTCAATTGCTACTGACTCAATCGCAGGCCATTTTTGGCATCAATCCCGCCCATCTGTTTACGCCGACCTTCAGGGATTTACAGCGCTTATACACCTTTACTCACCTGAAGCAGGCGCTCGGCGATCGCAATGATGGCCTGATTCAGGTGCTGCAGCAACAAACGCCGCTGCACGAGTTCACCGGTTGGGTCGAGTCTGACATTCCCAAGGTGGCCGAGAAGTTACACATTCCGGCGGGTACCTATCACGCCCTGCCCGCG
>JBCCNE010000355.1:0-5482 GCA_039026015.1 Cyanobacteria bacterium P01_C01_bin.70
AACCGCCAAACGGCTGCCGTGACAGAGCGCGAAAGAACAGCATGGGTTTGACATTGAGATGCGATTGAGTAGAACACTCCATCCTTAGGCTCTCACCCTATCGTGACTTTTCTGCAGGACAGCCTGTCCCCCTGGGCAAGCAAACGGATGGAGTGTTCTACTCAATCGCATCTCAATGTCAAACCCATGCTGTTCTTTCGCGCTCTGTCACGGCAGCCGTTTGGCGGTTGTCAGCAGCCCTGAGTGCTTGAATTGCCAGCTTTCTGAAGAGGCCTGACTCACGCAGCGATCGCATGTTTGCTGTTTGCCCTCTTTCGGCGACTCGCTGACTGATAACAACCTTAATTGCTAGCGTCGGGCTGTTTTCTACCCCCTTCAACGCTATTCAGGTAAACGAAGAAATTCGCGTGTCTGACCAAACTGCCGACAGCCTCTGGCGCTGTTCGGCATCAATCACAGCAGCCCATTCAAACCACTTTATTTGAGGCAAAATCGACTTATGTTTGCTCCCACAATGCGACGTTTACACCTTGTTGGCTCAGGCTTTGTGGCTGTCATCGGTGCTTGCTTGACGGCCTCATCGGCCCAAGCCGCGTCCTTTGCGTTTAATGGTCTTTATGTCAGCGACCAGGGACTAGATGCCATTTATCTCACCCAGGATTTTAATCAAAACGGAGATGCCAACGACCTGGGTGAAATCAACGTCTTTTTTGACGGCACTAATGCATCTGGTTTGGCTAATCCCACAGGCAATGTGTTTACCCTGCTCCAGAGCCGTCAAGATTTCCTTTACTACGGCGATGGCGATACTGACAGCGTTTACCGCCTGCTCGATACCAATAATGATGGGGATGCATTAGATATCGGGGAAGCCAATCTCTGGTTTTCTGCCGATAATGCTAATGCTTTCCCGCTGCTCACCCCGAATGGACTGGCCGAGGGCAGTGACGGTGCTATCTACATTGTCGAAGCGGATACTTTCGGCTCTCCTAGCGGGGACTTTGTGTATCGCACCGAAGATTT
Source organism: Cyanobacteria bacterium P01_C01_bin.70 (assembly GCA_039026015.1). Lineage (GTDB taxonomy): Bacteria > Cyanobacteriota > Cyanobacteriia > Phormidesmidales > Phormidesmidaceae > Halomicronema. The sequence continues at coordinate 1,024 of JBCCNE010000355.1, forward strand.
AAATGGTGATGGCGACGCCAACGACGCTGGCGAGTCCAGCATTTGGTTAGATCTCCAGGCGCTGAATCCCAGTTCATCCCCGTTTGAAATTACCTTTATCGGCGATGTTGCCTACATCACCGATACGGCCGGGGGGTCCCCGGTCATCTACCGAGCCGAAGACGTTGACGGTAGCGGAGCCATTGATGCGGCTGAAGTCACCGTACTGACCGACCCCTTTGACTTTATCTTTAGCTTTGGGCTGGCCAGCAATGAGAACGACGTGTTTGCCCTGAATTTTCTGACCGATGAAGTTCTCAGGATTGATGAGGGGCCCACAACAACGTTAACTCCGGTATGGGACAGCACCTTTGTGCCAGATGGATTTACCTTTGGCTTTGGTTTTTCTCTTGCCGCAGGCCCCAACGGTGAGCTGGCAGTTACTTCAAATGACTTTCCAGAAAGTATCTTTCGCCTGCTAGATCTCAATCAAGATGGTGATTATTTCGATGAAGGAGAAACCGTCGTCTATGCGTCCAATGACTTAACTGGGTTTTTCCCAGATCGACCAAGAGCAGTCGCCTATAGAACCCCGATCGCAGTGCCGGAGCCGGGGCTAGCATTGGGGTTGCTAGTAACGGGAGCGCTAGGGTTTCGGCGCTGGCGGCGGCGGTCAGACGCAATTGGATAAACTGAGCAGCGCCGCTTAACTGCCTGCCTGCCCTAAAAAAAGTCGCCCTCTAGAACGTCACATGGGCTCTGGAGGGCGTCAGCAGCAGAGCGGCGATCGTCACCATTTCTGCGCTGGCCAAGGCGCAGCCACTCTGATTTGTCTTCGGAGTCAATCGACCAATATTCCCGCAATCTCCTGAAAGCATCCTAGATTCACTTTCTGCCAGCGCCTCTTGAGTCGCCAGGATGCGGTCAGCCTGGCAAACCCTCAACCCCCGTTCATCAATAGTAAATGCTTTAATGAAATACTCTGAATGAAGCGAAGTTCCCAATTATGGGCCATAGGTACCCTAGACGCCTCAACAATGTTTTCTCGGCTGGGCTAGTCATGGGGCGTCATCCTCTACTGCTTCCTGCTTTAGTGCTGCTGCATATCCTTGAACAATGCTTCATACTCCGTTACCAGATGTAGATGGCCCCGTCCCTCGAACACCCGCAACGAACTGCCCGTGATGACTCGATGCTTGTATTGGGCAAAGCGGAAGCTGGCGAAGTGATCATCCGTTCCATGCCATATCCGCACAGGATACTCGATGTCGCTTAGCCTGAATCCCCAGTCTCGATAGCATCGCATGGCGTCGCTTGCCGGACCATGGCTGCCTTGGGCAAAGCTCTCTCTCACGATGCTGCGAAAAAAGCGCGCGTTGTTCGCGCTGCCAAAGATAAACGCTTTGTCGTCATCACTCATCGAGGAGCGCAACAGGTTGGCAAACCCGCGATCGCTTAAATGCTTTGCCGCTAGGCCAAGCAGCGCAAAGGGGAGCTGAAACAGGAACCCGCAGGACACCGCGACCTGTAAAAAGAACCGATCCAGAGGCGCTAGTGTTCCTCTGAGTTCCTCCACCTGGGCTACCGGTGCCCAGCCGGCCAGGTCATAGGCGAAGCGTAATCGATCTGCAATCGCATAGGCACAGGCTTGAATATAGGCACCGCCTCCAGACAAACCAATAACGCCAAAACGCTCGTGTGACTGATGGTTGGCAAAATCGATCACGTCTCTGGGCCAGTCGAGCATTCGATATGCTGAAGCGCGCGATGAGCGACCGCAGCCGGGCCTATCGAGGGCGAAGATCTCAAACTCTAGGGCCTGCGCCCAGTCATGACAGGGTGCCGCTTCCCATCTCGATCCAGGACACCCGTGGAAGTAATAAACAGGCGTTCCACCGGCTTTGCCATAGCGAGAAAAGGCGAGGGCGCGGCCGTCGGCCAGCATATGGTACTGCGTTTCGATGGCGAGAAAGTCGATGTGCGGAATCGTACGGGATGCCATGTGCTTCTCTATGTGCTAAATCCTCTCTCTAACCGGCTCGGGCTATTTAAGGGCCTTATCAAATTGCGTCCGGCTTGCCTGGATGAAGCCTATTCTGACGCATAACGGCATTCATCATCCGCTGCAGATATGCTTGAATGCTTACAGATAACCTCTTAGCGGTCGATGTGCATGGGGTTGTTAGGCTGCGCTATGTTTATGCGGCTAACGCAGATTGTGGGCGGCCTCTTTGGCTTATGTAGTTTGACTGGTTCAAAAGACTGTCTCCCTAGTCACTTCAAGAAGCTTCAACAGGGCTGGATGGGGCGTTTCAGGAGACCAAACGATTGCTGATTCTAGTTGAGGTGTGGTTTCTGTGAGCGGGCGGGTAACGACACCGCGTTGCTGAATGCGTTCAATAGAGGCATGAATTAGCGATACTCCCAGTCCTGATGCCACCAGCCCAAGAATAGTTTGCTGTGGAAAGGCCTCTTGAACAACGGTTGGACTAAAGCCAGATTGCTGGCAAAAGCTAATAATTGCGTCGTACAGCGTCGGGCCGACTTGTCTAGGAAACAAAATAAAAGGTTCATTCGCCAAGGCTTTGACCGAAACCGATTGCGAGACGTCTTTAGATAAGGGATGGCCCTCTGGAATGGCCACAATCAAAGGTTCCCGATAAATCACTTCCTGAGCGAATGAGGGCGCATCAATAGGTGGATGCAGGAGTCCAACCTGAATGTTTTGATTTTGGAGGGCACTGACCTGTTCCAGTGTGGAGAGACGATTTAACTCCAGATTGATGTCTGGATGACGAGCTTTAAACTGGCACACGATAGTGGGTAAAACGCTGTTGAGAATAGGTCCTGTAAAACCAACTTGCAGGTAACCCGCTTCACCACGATCGACTTGCTGGGCCACGGCCATGGCGTGTTCCGCCTGCCTCAACGTTTTCTGAGCTTCTTCCCAAAATGCCTTGCCGGCTTCAGTCAAGCGAATTGTTCGCTTTGTCCGCTGCAAGAGCAATACGTCTAATTCCGATTCCAGCTGACGAATTTGCCGACTCAACGGCTGTTGAGCCATATGGAGGCGTTCAGCTGCGCGGCCAAAGTGTAGTTCTTCAGCTACCGCCACGAAATAGCGCAAATGACGTAACTCCATTTGAACCTTTCAGGTGTTAATCACTGACTTAAGGAGTGTTGGACATCCATCAAGGCTCATTCTACAGTCACGGATGAGCCGCTATTGGTGATTGAAGATGATTGGCACAAAGAAAGGTCGGAAGTTTTATGGCACGGCGCTGCTGCTCTGGGCTGCAGCGGGACTGACAATCCCCGTTGCGAGCTCCGCTGCGATCGCATTTCCCGGCACTATCCAAGCAAGTCAGCAAGAGGCCTTATCAAGCTCGGCACTCTCTCGCGAAGATGTATTCGTAGAAAGCGATCCAGGAATCGAGATATTCGTTCGAGAAGTCGTGGCAAATTCACCGCCGACAGGCGTGCCCATTCTGTTGATTCATGGCGGCGGCCCTGGAGGCATTGCCTCCTTTGACCTCGATATTCCTGGTTACTCTCTGGCCGCCGATTTTGCTCAAGCGGGGCATCAAGTCTACATCATGAATGTTCGGGGCTGGGAAGGTTCGACTCGGCCTAGAGTGCTGGATGAGCCCGCTGAACGCAATCCACCAGCGGTAACCTCTGAGGAGGCTGTCCGCGATATTAGTGTGGTTGTTGATGGGATTCGCGATCGCACCGAGCAGCCTCAAGTCGCCCTGATTGGTTGGGCCACAGGTGGACATTGGGCAGGATGGTATACCACCCGTCACAACGATAAAGTCAGCCACTTGATTATGCTAAACAGCCTTTATGGCGTCGATGCCCCGTGGCCGTTGGCTGAGCGATTTGAGCGCCCAGACGAACCAGGCACCTTTGACCCTAGCGGCGGTGCATATCGATTGGTTGATTACGGCGGGTTTCTGCGAGGGTGGGACAATTCGATTCCTGGGGATGATAAAACACTGTGGCGCGAGCCAGCCGTTGCCGATGCTTACGCTCGCACAGCGGTTCAGCTAGATCCGACTAGCCACACCCGAACGCCGCCCACGGCTCGGATTCCCACTGCTTATCGAGAAGAAAGCTTTAATCTGGCTCAAGGATATCGGTATTGGGCCGCACGGGATATATCTACTGCGACATTAGTGATTCGAGGAGAATTAGATTTCTGGTCACGTCCTGAAGATGCCTCGACACTGGCATCTGAGCTGGTCAATGCTCCAGTAGTGCAAACCATCACGATTCCAGATGCTACGCACTACCTGTTCAACGATCGCCCAGAACGCGGCAGAAATCAGTTTATTCAGGAGACCCTCTCATTCCTAAGCCGATAAACATCTGCCCTAAGCCAATAAACATCTGCACTATCAAGCCAAAGCACTCCGAAAAATGCCTGCACGCCGCATCTCATTGACGCCGGCTTCGAGGACGGGCGCAAGCGCGTAGC
>JBCCNE010000356.1:0-5471 GCA_039026015.1 Cyanobacteria bacterium P01_C01_bin.70
CGCCTCTCAAGCCAGCGATCGCTGCGCTGTTTTGTTCGACAGGCGGGTTCCCGTAGACGAAATTAAGAACAGCCATTAGGCTGTAAACCCACTAGATTTGAGTCCTTCGTTTCTGTACTCTTTTCCATATATTTGCCGCGCATGCGAAGTCGAAATCCTCGAAACGTTCCGCCCATTAACGAAAATATCCGTTTCCCTGAAATCCGCTTAATCGGAGCTAATGGTGACCAGCTTGGCATCATGCCGCCCAGTGAGGCACTGCGTGTGGCAGAAGAGCAAGAACTGGATTTGGTGCTGGTGAGCGACAAGGCTAATCCACCCGTTTGCCGCATCATTAATTACGGTAAATATAAGTTTGAACAAGAAAAGCGCGCCCGTGAGGCTCGCAAGCGGCAGCACAATGCTGAAGTTAAAGAAGTGAAGATGCGCTACAAGATTGATGACCATGATTACAACGTGCGCGTCAAAAATGCCCATCGCTTCTTGAAGTCGGGCGATAAAGTCAAGGCTACGGTGATGTTTCGTGGTCGAGAGATTCAGCATTCTGACCTAGCGGAAAAGCTTTTGCGACGTATGGCCGATGACCTGGAAGAGGTAGCAGAGATTCAGCAAGCGCCAAAACGCGAAGGTCGGAATATGATGATGCTGTTATCGCCTAAAAAATAGAGATTTTGCTAGCTACGGTGCGCTGGCAGATGTATATCTTGGGTGCATCTGCCAGCGCATCCATCTCCATATCTGCAGCCCCCAGCCCCTTCTCTCAAATTGGGTGGAGAAAGTGAAGAAGTCCTCTCTCAGTCTTTGAAAGGAGACTTGGGGTGAGCCGCACAGCGACTGCTGGTGGACTGGACTATTTGTAAAACTGGGATGCACTCAATATCCTTTTGTCTATTGACATTAAGGAACGGGGTGAAACTTCCCAGCATTCTTAGTCAATTGAGTTTCAAAGCTTTCCCCTGATTTTGGAAGTCAACTTTATCTAAGGCCCTGCTTTCTGGGAAATCTTTTGGATAGGCGATAGTTGCTGACCTATTTGTCGAGCATATGAAATCGAGCCGGACTGCATCACTGACTCTGCCCCAATGGCAGCAGAATCTATTACGCCTCATCAACTTGCGCCCCAACGAAGCGAAGCGCACGTTTTTGATGTTTTTCTTCTATACCGCTACCTCTATGGGGATTTTGTGGCTAGAAGTAAGTTCGGCAGCGCTCTTCTTGGATGAATATGGCCCCGACTCGCTGCCCTGGATCTATATCTTTAGTGCCGGGGTAGGGTTTGGCCTCAGCTTTGTCTATTCCTGGCTGCAAAAGTTTTTGCCGCTACGCTGGGTGATTTTTATCATCGCAGTGCTGATGGCGCTGCCAGTACTGCTATTTCGCTGGGGTCTGGCGATTGAGCCGCTACTGCCCTACACCATCTTTGCGATGAGGCTATGGATGGAGGCGATTTACGGGCTCAACGACTTGAACGTCTCAATCACCGCAAACCAGCTATTCAACATTCGAGAAATCAAGCGCACGTTCCCGTTGATCAGCAGTGGCAACCTGATGGCAGACGTGCTCAGCGGCTTTTCGGTATTTTTTCTGGTGTCTTTTGTCGGGCTCAAGAATGTTCTGCTGCTGTCGTTTTTGATCATGATGGTCGGCAGTGGAGTGCTGGCGGTCATCAGCCGCAACTACGAGCACGCCTTTCCCGATTCCTTGCAGCAGCAGGCGGAGGCCGGCCAGGACGATCACAAAGCGCAGCGATCGCGGGGCACTATTCGCAGCTATGTGATTATGCTATTCAGCTTTTTTGTGCTGGCGCAGATTTTGATGTATCTGATCGAGTTTGAATATCTGACACAGCTCAAAATCAATCTAGAAGTTGATGAAATTGCTGCCTTTTTGGGGATTTTTAGTGGACTGCTGGGTCTGATTGAACTTTTGACCCAATGGTTTACCTCCAGTCGTCTAATCGAACGGCAGGGAGTATTTGCCGTGCTGTCTATCTTGCCGCTAGTGATCATGGGCCTCAGCTTAATAATCATGATTGGCAGCTTTCCGGCCCTACTGGGCGGCGCCTCGCTGTTTTTGGGTAGCGTCATTCTCAAATTCTTTGATGAATGGCTGCGTTACACCCTGGTAGCCAGCACCCGTCCCGTGTTGTTTCAGCCGATTCCAGACAGCGAGCGGACGCTGTTTCAATCCCTCGTAGGGGGCATTGCGGAGCCGTTGGCCATGGGAGGCACCGGCATCTTTATTTTGTTAGTGATCGCTTGGGCCGACTTTCTAGGCTTTGACAATCAAATGTTAGAGTCCCAATTCTTCTTGGGAGTAATTGCCTTTTTGGCAGTGGTTTGGCTGATGGCCATTTTGCTGCTGCGATCGCAATATTTAGAACTGCTGGTCAAGAGCGCTCAGCGCGGCCTGCTTAGCATGACTGATGCTAGTCTGCGGGCGCTGCGGCGAGCCTTTGTCGAACAGCTTGAAACCCCAGGCTCAGAAGCCGCTAAGCGATCGTGCATCGAATTATTGTCCCAGCTTGATCCTCGCAGTGTGGGCGAGGTGCTGGCCCCGCGCCTCGCCACCCTGCCGCCATCGCTGCGCCGCCAAAGTTTAGAAGCGATGCTCGAATATCCTCAAATTGACCACGCAGCAGCAGTACGGGAGCTGCTCGAAACTGAACAGCCACCCGAAATTCTGGCGCTGGGATTGCGCTACATCTGGATTACGGAAGATAGCCCCGACATCGAGCGGTTGCGATTATGTCTTCCCCCTGAGGTTGACCCGGTCGTGCGCGGCACGGCAGCGTCTCTGATGCTGAAGCACGGCAGCGCTCGGGAAAAAAATGAAGCGGTTAATACCCTGCGACAGATGCTGACTCACGAGCGCGAGCGCGAGCGCGTGATGGGCTGTCGAGCGCTGGGAGAAGCCGATTATCTCCAGTCATTGCGCCTGTATATTCCCAACTTGTTGCAGGACGGCTCGCTGCGAGTGCGGCGGGCACTGCTGGAGGCGATCGCCGCCACCAATCTGGAGGAATACTATCCCTCGCTGATGAAAGCCCTGCAGTACAAATCGACTCGCGAAGCCGCCAGTCAAGCCCTAACGCGCCTCGGCAACGATGCCATTGCCATGCTTGAACATGTTGCCCTCGATCCCTATCGCCCTGACAGCTTGCGAAATCAGGCTTGGCAAACGATTGGTAATGTCGGCAGTGACGCAGCGATCGACTGCCTGTTGCAAAATCTAATTAGCAGTTGGGGCAATACTCGCCGCACCCTGCTGCGAATTTTGCTGCGAATGACCCAAGAAAGTTTTATCCGGGCTCAGAGCATCGATGCGGCCCTGGATCGCTTTGGTCGTGACGGAGTTGAAGACCTAATTGACCAGGAACTCACATTTATTGGGCAAATCTACGGTGCCCTATTGGATCTAGGAGAGAGTGTGGTGCAGGGGCGAGAAGCGATGCTGCTGCAGCGTGCTCTCGAAGAATTACAGGGAGACGCCATTGAACGAATCTTTATGCTGCTGCGGTTTATTTCGCCTCCAGCATCGATTCAAGCAGCTCAGGTGAGCTGGCAGGCGGGCTCTTCCTCTAATCGGGCCCGCGGAATCGAGATTCTTGACAATACCCTTGACATTCCGAGCAAGCGGGCGATTTTAACAATTCTTGATCGCCGCAGCGGAACTGAAAAAATCGAAATTCTCGAAAGCAGCCATCTGTTGGGCTATCATCCCATGCCCCCGAGCGATCGCCTCCGTTATCTGCTAGATTTGCGCTATTTCCTATCGGACTGGGCGCTCGCCTGCTGCTTTCATATCTCGCGATCGCAACGCTGGAGCCTCAGCGCCGAAAACACCGTTGCCTGCCTCAAACATCCCACTGGTTTTGTCCGTGAAGCTGTGCTGTCCTATTTGCAAGTGGCCTCGCCCCGAGTCTTGCGAGAACTGCTGCCGCTGATGCGGAACGATCCAAATGAGTTGGTCACGCACCAAGTCGAACAGCTCATAACCGAGCTGCAGAAGGTTTAGCACCATCCAGCAATCGAAGCGTTCAATTTGCCAACCCATTTTTAAGCACAAAAAATGGATTGGCAATGGCAAATTGTCGAGATGGGATATGTGAAAAGTGCCCGCCAAAGGATCAACAGAAGATATTGGGTGAGGTGCAGGGCGCAGCCTCCGGATGGCAACTAGATGTATAGGGAGTGTCGATAGGGATCGAGACACGCCGTTGGCAAGGCTATTTTTGGGCATGTTACAGCTGGCTACCAGTATCGGTGCCGCTTCATAGAGTGAGTCGAGTCCCACTAACCAACCTGCAAAGTTCCTAAAGACACAGCTTCTGCCACCTCAGCCTGACTAGCCACTCCCCACAGAGCAGTAGCTCAGGGGATTCTTGCAAGACTGGGACGTAGATGAATTGAATGCCTCAAGCTGGAGCTTTCGAGAGAAAATATAGCTTTAGCCATCTAGGGCGCGTCATCAATTAAATCCAGAATGCTTGCGGTGTAGGCATTACCGCGCCCGCTCTGCAAAACTCGCTAGGGGCTGAACTGCTTTCAGCATCAGGAGTCGAGCGTAAATGATGACAGCCCCTAGGCTTATGCAACCAGTAATATTCAGATGTCTAACCCACGGCCAGATGGCTCGCCGTCTGGTCCTAACGGAACTGGCGACGGCTATAAAACCAAATCTGTACCAGAAACGACAAGGGGGATCGCATGCTGTTTTTCAATCTGTTTTTTGTCTTTCTGATTCTCTCCTCCATTCAGCCTTTCATCCAGAAGCGCATGGTGACCAATAAACGCTTGGCTGCGATCAGAACGTTTGAGCAAAAGCGCGGCAGTCGAGCGATATTGATGATTCACCGGCAGGAGTCAATCAGCTTGCTAGGGATTCCCCTTTCAAAATTCATTAATATCGAAGACTCTGAGCAAATTTTGCGAGCGATTCGATTGACGCCGCCAGAGGCTCCCATTGACCTAATTTTGCATACGCCTGGAGGGTTAGTGCTGGCCACCGAGCAGATTGCTCGGGCACTGATTCGCCATCCTTCTAAAGTGACAGTTTTTGTGCCCCACTATGCGATGAGCGGCGGCACGATGCTGGCGATGGCGGCCGATGAAATTGTGATGGATGAAAATGCGGTGTTAGGGCCGGTTGATCCGCAGTTGGGTAATGTGGCCGCTGCCAGCGTGCTGAAGGTTTTGGAAGAGAAGCCTATCGATAAAATTGATGACCAAACGTTAGTGACCGCCGATGTAGCCAGAAAAGCGATCGCGCAAGTTCAGTCCTTCGTTAGAGCCCTTCTGGAAGACAGCATCCCTGAGCCCAAGGTATCCCCAGACAAAATCGATGCCATTATTGAGCGGCTGACCACAGGCCAGGTAACCCATGATTATCCGATCGCAGTCGAAGAGGCCAAAAACTTAGGCTTACCCGTGACGGTCGGGTTGCCCACAGCCATCTACAACCTGATGGAG
>JBCCNE010000357.1:0-5460 GCA_039026015.1 Cyanobacteria bacterium P01_C01_bin.70
CACCTACATCTTCACCACTTCACCTACTCGTATTACTCACCTTCCCCACATGTCAATCCCTTTTACTAATCCTGTCCAAGCGCTGACCTACCGCAAGGTGGCAGACTATCTGAACAGTTCAGAACTCTTCCAGTCAGCGATGCGGGCGTATGGCGATCGCCCCAAATTTGATCTGCTCTATGGCTCGGCCCTAATTGAAATTGAGGTGTTGCCGTGGGAGGTGCACCCTTGGGAAGAAGGGGATTTAGCGACTGTGCGAGCGACCAGCTGCGTTACCGTTGGCAGTACTCTGGAACGGGAACTGCTGCAGTTTTTGCTGACGGAAAATCGCCGTATGCGTTTTGGTGCCTTTCATCTAGACGACGCCGGGCAGGTGGTCTTTTCGGAAAGCGTGCTGGGGGGTGAGGACATGTCTTTGATCGAGTTGCAGACCTGCATCTTGTCAGTGGTGACGATCGCCGATACGTATGACGACATCATTGCCGGTCGCTTTGGGGGCCAGCGGGCTAGCGATCTCCAACCTCAGACTGCTGTAAAAAGTTGACCGCAATCGCCTACTGCTGATGAGTAGGGATTTCAACGGTCAGGGAGGCGTCTCCGTTCGGAGCCGGCGCAAACGTGATCGTTTGATCGGCAACCGTAATCTCGCCTGCATAGCCGACTCCCAAGATAAATTCGCCTCGGCGCATCATAATCAAACGCTCTCGCAGCTGACCATCCGACCAGATTTCACGATCGCGGTCAAAGTTAATCAACGTCACAGCTGGAAATAGGGCACTGCCACCCGTATTCACAAACGTGCGTAGGACATGGGTGCCGTCACTTAACTGGCCGATGCGCCGATAGCCGGCAAAGCGGCGATCGTCCCATTGCTCCCACTCAGCCATCACGCGACCGGCGGCGTCTACCGAGACATTGGCGGCAAACTGATTGGTGTTGGCGGTTGACCCGGCAATATCCACGGCGATCGCTCCCGGCAGTCGATCCGAAAGCCAGGGCGTTAGCGCTGCCACCGCTCTAGGATTCACGGGCTCTCCTTGAAACGTGAAAGATGTTTGGAGTTCGGCCAGGGCAGTTTCGTAATCAACGCCGACAGCCTCAGCCACCGGGGCCCCAATCTCCTCAGCCATCGAGCGAAGCGGCGGATTTCCCAGGCCATACAGCAGCACCAGACTCGCGATCAACAGCGACAGCAACCTTAATTGCTGCCGCCATTTGATTTTTCTCTTTGCCACAAAAACACCTCTTTTTCTTAAGATTTAGTCAACTCAATTTATAGTCCCCAAAACGTCAACTAAAAGCCTTAAATGCGTTCACCTTTCTCAATAAACAATTACGCTTCTTAGTTCGATAAACTTTCTTGTGCAAGGGAATCGCAGAGTTTATGAGGGAGTTAATGTGAACATAAGCCAGAGGTTAACTGGCAGTTGATTCACCTAATTTTCCATTCGCTGCGGAAAGCTAGGCGGAAATCGTTTCACCTAAATGGAAGGGGTAATTATGACCCAGAAAGTATTGTCGGGGCCGCGCAATATTGCGATTGTTGGCCCCTATTCTAGTGGTAAAACCACCCTGCTAGAGAGTCTGCTGTACGTCAGCAAAGCCATCACTCGTAGGGGCAAAGTCGAAGACGGCAGCACGCTAGGAGATGCCACCCCTGAAGCCCGCAATCGCACCATGACCGTTGAATTAAACGCCGCCAGCGCAGAGTATGGCGGCGTTCGTTTTAATTTTTTGGATTGTCCGGGATCAGTTGAACTTCAACAAGAAACTGACAACGCCCTGCTAGGTGCTGACGCTGCCATCATCGTTTGCGAAGCCGATCCTTATCGCGTATTAACGCTGGCTCCTCTATTCCAATTTCTCGACAGTTGGGAAATTCCCCATCTGATCTGGATTAATAAAATGGATCGGGCTACTGCTCCCTTTCAGGAAATATTAGCAGCGCTAAAAACCGTTTCGAGTCGGCCCATTCTGCCCCAGCAGTATCCCATTCGTGAGGAACAGAAACTAGTCGGCTTTATCGATCTGATTACGGAACAGGCTTATCACTACCACGACAATGCTCCTGCCGATCCGGTGCCGCTCCCCGAGGCGCTCAGAGAACAAGAACAGGCGGCCCGCGAAGAGATGCTCGAAGCGCTAGCTGACTTCGATGATCACCTGCTGGAAGAACTGCTGGAAGACATCAAGCCGCCCCAGGCCGAAATTGTGCAGGATCTCAAGCAAGACCTCGGGGCAGACTTAATTGTGCCAGTCTTTTTTGGCATCGCTTCAGGGGATTACGGCACCCGTCCGCTCTGGAATGCGTTAGTGAAAGAAGCCCCCGATGCGGCGACCACCGCTGCCAATCGCGGCCTAGAACCCGCTGCCGAAGAGACCCTTGCCCAAGTGCTTAAAACTTTTTATACGCCGCAGGGAGGCAAGCTGTCGCTGGTGCGAGTGTGGCAGGGCAATCTTGTCGATGGCGATAGTCTGAATGGCGATCGCATGGGTGGCCTGTATCAGCTGATGGGGGCACAGCAGCAAAGCTTGACTCAGGCCCGAGCCGGTGACATTGTGGCAATCGCCCGTCTGGAGCAGGCCACCACTGGCACTACCCTGTCGACCCTGGCTGCCCCTAGCGTTGAGCTGCCGACAGCCGCAGTCTTGGCACCGGTTTACGCGTTAGCGATCGCGCCTGAAAAGCGCAGCGATGAAGTGAAGCTCACCGACGCGCTCAATAAACTGATGGAAGAGGATCCTTCTCTGCGCTGGGAGCAGCATGGTGACACCCATGAGGTCATTTTGTGGGGCCAAGGGGAAGTGCATCTCAACATCTCCCTCGACCGCCTGCGCCGGAAGTACAATTTGCCGATGTCTACCCACCTGCCCCGCATTCCCTACAAAGAAACCATTCGCAGAGCTGGGAAAGAAATTCGCGGTCGCTATAAGCACCAGACCGGAGGGCACGGCCAGTTTGGCGATGTCTACCTCGACATTCAGCCTCTAGAGCGCGGCCAAGGCTTTAACTTTGCTCAGAAAGTTGTCGGCGGCGTGGTGCCTCGTCAATACATCCCCAGTGTCGAAACCGGCGTGCGAGAATTCCTCAGCCAGGGACCTTTGGGTTTCCCGGTGGTCGATGTTGCCGTCACACTGACAAACGGCTCTTATCATGCGGTGGATAGTTCCGACCAGGCTTTCAAACAGGCGGCCCGCATTGCCATGCAAGAGGGCCTACCCAGGTGTGAGCCAGTGCTCTTAGAGCCGGTGGATTCTGTGCAAATCTCGGTGCCCAACAGCTTTACCTCTAACGTCCTGAAACTTATCAGCAGCCGTCGCGGCCAAATTCTTGGCTATGAAGCTAAGGCTGGCTGGCAGGGCTGGGATTTGGTCTCCGCCTACATCCCCGAGTCAGAAATGCAAAGTCTGATTCTCGAATTGCGATCGCTTTCGATGGGCGTTGGTACCTTTAACTGGCAATACGATCACCTCGACCCCGTGCCTGATGAACTGCGCGATCGTATTTTAGTTCAGACTAACGGCGGCTAACCCACCTTAAATTCGCTTTTTCTGTGGAACACAGCGTCAAGATCTCCCCCTTCAGCTCCGGCGAGTTAGAAGGGGGATTTTCTGCATAAATCTGAAAACCAGAATGGTCTTATTTGCCCTTATTTGCATGGATCTCAAAATTATTCTTGCCCAGCCGGTGCCAGTCGCTTGCGTAAAGACTCGGCTCGTCGCTTTGCCGTTTTGTTTTTAGGGTCGTAACTTAAAGCCGCTTCGTAGGACTCTATCGACTGGGCAATTAGCTGCTTTCGCTCATAACTATGTCCTAGGTTGTTGAGCGCAGTAACGTAATTGGGCGCAATTTCGAGGGCTTCTTTGTATTGACGAATCGCCAAATCGTACTGGTCTTGAGCAAAGTAGGCAAATCCCAAAGCGTTATAAATTAAAGCCGCTTGCTCTGATTCATCATCTGACAACAGCTTGAGAGCTTGCTTGAGTTGAATAACGGCTTGGGAATACAGCTTTTTATCGAGCATCAGGCTTCCCAATTCGTAATACTCTCGAGCCGTCCCCGCCTCTTTACTCAATTTGCTTTGCAGACGATTAAGAGTACCTTCTACACGCCGTGTCTTATATACCTGGCGAATTACAAGTATCGCTGCCACACTTAGCAGAGCCAGTAACGTTACTAAATAAGTCAACAGCAGATTGGTATCTTCCATATCACCGCTTCACAACATCAAACGTATAAATTTGCTTCTTTTATGAATATCTTGACATGCTGAGTGGACTGCCTGAAATATTTGCTGCTGGGGGCCGGGGTCGCGAGGGGATTGGAGCAAGTTGGTAAGGGGGGGATAGAGGAATGGGGTGATGGGTTGGCAGAGTATGAGGGTAGCAGGGTGCAAGGGTGTATAGCCTGAAGGCATTCAAGAAAGGCGGAGCCGGCCCGGCGGGCTTTGGGGTAATGGGCAGGCATCATCTTGTCCACGAACCTAACCCCGAACCCCGAACTAAGAGCCAACAACCAAGCCCCCTTTTTCTGCACTCTGGCTTTAGGGCAGTCTCCAGGCGGTGGTGCGTTCTTCTAGCCAACCGTTAGCATGCCATGCTTCGATCTCCTCGTTGACGAATCGCCGCAGTTCAATGTACTGATTGCCTTTGGGCATTACGATCGCCAGGGGTTCTGCCGTTAACACGCCAGGCAGTAACCGATAGTCAGGATATTCTTGCGCCCAGCCGCTGAGGACGGTCAGGTCTGCGGCGATGGCGTCTGCCTGCCCGGTTTCTAACGTCTCATAGGCGGCCAGATAAGACGGCACGCCGATAAGTTCAGCCGTGGGCAGGGTGTAATTGACATGGGCAACAGCTGCTGAGCCTTCGATCAGGGCGATCGCTCCCTGTTGTAAGTCGGCAAGCTCGCGAATTTGCGGATTTCGGGTCAAAAATGCCGTGCCGTCTAGATAATAGGGACTGCTAAAGTCTACTACCCGCTGCCGCATGGGGGTAATGGCAACGCCCGCGATGGTCATATCAACCTCGTCGTTTAGCACCATGGTTAGGCGCTCAAGGTTCGACACCGGCACGAACTCAATCGCTGTGGGGTCATCAAAGAGTTCTTCAGCCAGGCGCACGGCAATATCAATTTCCAGACCCACCAGTTCCCCGGCTTCGTCGATAAAACCCAAGGGTCGCCAGTTATCTTTAACCGCGACAATAAGATAGCCGCGTTCTTGAATCGTTTCTAAATCTGCAGTAAAAGCAACTGGGGACGCAATACACTGCACCCCCAGTAATAGGCCAAAAATAGGAAGCGGTAAGCGCATGTCTTTAACGGACAGGATTACCCCAAAAGTTTAGGCTTTGCTGGCAATTTCGACGACCTTACTAAATCCTTCAGGGTCGAGAACTGCCATTTGAGCCAACATTTTGCGATTGATTTCGATATTGGCTTTCTTGAGCTGACCAATC
>JBCCNE010000358.1:0-5430 GCA_039026015.1 Cyanobacteria bacterium P01_C01_bin.70
CGATCTTGAGTTCGTCGATTGACTTTTTCGAGAATGTCGTCAACCGAACTAGTGATGTCGTGAGCCGAGAGAATTTTAATAAAGTCGTCGATGCTCATCATCGTGTCATCCCACTGCTTAATCTCATAAACTCCATCGCTGAAAAGATATAGGCGACTGTTCGGAGGAATCTCACAGCGCTGCCAGCGGTACTGCATATCTGGCAGCATGCCAATGGGCAATCCTGGCGTTTTGAGGGGCTCAACGGTGTGGGGACGGTTAACCTGCCTCGAGATCAAAACTGCAGGGGGATGTCCGGCACTGGCATACATCAACTGACGGTTGGCGCGGTTATAAACGCCGTACCACATAGTAAAGTACTTCTCGTTTTGGTCATTCATTTGAAAGGTGTCGTTCAGAGCCTGCAAGACCTTTTCGGGACGGTAGAAGTTAACGTCAGGCAGGGCTTGCGATCGCAACATATTAAGCACTGAAGTTGACAGCAGCGCTGAGCCTAAACCGTGTCCCGACACATCCAGCAAATAAAACACTAAGTAATCGGGATCCAGCCAATAAAAGTCGTAGCAGTCACCCCCCAGCGAACTGGAGGGAATAAACCGCGCATTGATGGGCACCTTTTTAGTGATATCGCTGGGGAGCAGCGATCGCACGTAGGCTTCGGCCTCTGACAGCTCGGTTTTAAGCTGTTCTTTCTGCGCCTGCAATTCACGCCGCAGATGTAGTACCTGCCGACCTGCCAGCACCCGAGCCCGCAACTCGATCGGGTCAAACGGGGTGGTCAGCCAATCGTCGGCCCCGGCACTCAGCATCGGCAAAAAACTGGTCAGACTGTCAAAGGAAATCAGCATCAGGCAAAAGATAGGAGGTGTACCGGGCTTCACCCTGAGAGCTTGCCAAGTCGATAGACAGCCAGTTGCGGCAACTTGTTTCCAATCACCAACAATCAACAGCGGCTCGCTAAATTGAGCAAAATCAATCGCGTGGGGATCCTCTTCCCAGAGGGTGATGTCATATTCTTCTGAACTAAGCAACTGATAAAGGTGCTGACGAGTCTCAGAGTCTGAGTTGACAACCAGAATATGCATTATCCAGTGACGTCCTATCCAAATTTGTAAATTGCTTACCCTAATAGCAGGCAAAGTTTCAGCAGCCGTCTCTAGGCGCGTCATCAACTAATGCTAGAACCTTGTGGGATAAGCATTATCTTGCCCGTCCCAGCTTCCTAAGCTAAAAGGCTAAAACCCTGGCTAACGAAGCATGGGGTAGCTAATGACGACAGCCCCTAGGAATGAAAGACTAGCGGCTGGTCAAAATTAACCGGGTCGAGCATGGGGCGATCGCCGACTGTGATGCTCACAGAGTAATCTGATTCTGCATCAACTGAGCAGAGTTTGAGCAAACCGTCATCTTAAGCCAGCCCCCTCGACTAGCTAAGCGCTCATCGTAGAACCAGCCAGCGGTGGGCACTTAGAAGCTCTCTAATGACGCATTTGCGCCTGGCAATCGCGGCCTGGCAGAGAGCCCTGTTCACCGCTGGCTCAATAAATTTAGTAGATTGTCCTAACACCCAAGCGTAGAAGCACCGTTCTCCAGAATGCCCAGAAAACTGGTGGGGTTCGCCAGCAGAATGGCGTTTTCTAGTTTATTGAGATGTTCTCAGCGTAAAATTTGGAGTGAAGACTGTCGCCCGTAAACGTTGGCCAAACATGCTAGTCATTCGCCCAAAGTAAAGCTGGTTTTCGACCCACCAACGCCTTGGCGCTGCTTTTATTTCACCGGTGAATAGTAGGGTTAAAAGAAAGTAGCCGGTTGATTGAGAAACTTGTGACTTCGCGATATCCCGTTTTGCCCAAAGAGCGCGCCTCGTGCTTGACTCGTGATGGTGTCCGCTTGGATGCTGACGTTTATCGCCCGGATGCCGCTGGTCTGTTTCCCGTATTGCTGATGCGGCAACCCTATGGTCGCGCGATCGCCTCCACTGTAGTCTATGCGCATCCCACTTGGTACGCTTCCCACGGTTTTCTCGTCGTCATCCAAGACGTGCGAGGACGCGGCACTTCTGAAGGGGAATTTCGGCTGTTTGAGCATGAAGTTGCCGATGGGTTCGACGCGGTGGAATGGGCGGCTCAACTGCCTCACAGTAACGGTCGGGTGGGCATGTATGGGTTTTCCTATCAGGGCATGACCCAGTTATTTGCGGCTCAAGCGGCCCCCTCAGCCCTGCGAGCGATCGCGCCGGCCATGGTAGGTTACCACCCCTACGAAGATTGGGCCTCCGAAAATGGGGCGCTCTTACTCCAGGCTGGTGTGGGCTGGGCCATTCAACTAGCGGCAGAAACGGCTCGACGAGAGGGGAATCAGACAGCCTTCCAAGCCTTGTATCAAGCCTCCCGTCAGTTACCGCTGCACAATGCTGTTCCGGCGCTGCCAGAGGTGCTTCAGCGGTTTGCACCAGGGTCCTTTTGGCATGACTGGCTGCAGCGATCGCCGGCTGACGCCTATTGGCAGCGCCTCACACCGCAGCTGCAAGACGTCGACTTACCGATGTTTCACATGGGTGGTTGGTTTGATCCTTATCTGCGAGGCGACCTGCGGCTCTATCAGGAGATGGCGGCTCGCAGTCAGTTTCCACAGCCGTTTTGGGTTGGGCCTTGGGGGCACCTGCCTTGGACTCGCCGAGTCGCGGGTCGTGATTTTGGGGCAGCCGCCAATAGTCCCATCGATCGCCTGCAGGTGCAGTGGTTTGCCCATTGGCTGAGAGATGAAGCCGCTCCCTTTTTACAACAGCCGCCGGTCAATCTGTTTGAAATGGGGCGCGATCGCTGGCGAGCCTTTAAGTCTTGGCCCCAGGGCGAGCACCAGCGCTGGCATCTCAACAGTACGGGGCTCGCAGCTATGCATCTGGGTGACGGTAAACTGCTGCCTACCCGGGCCGTACCGTCAGCGTCTCCGGCGGCGGCTGGGCTTACATCTTCAGGCATTGATACTTGGGTACATGATCCGTGGCGTCCAGTGCCGTCGCTAGGAGGACACGCGGCATGGCCTTCAGGCGCTTGCGATCGCGCGGCTATCGACGGGCGTAGCGACGTGTTGACCTACACCTCAGATCCTCTAGAGCAAGATTTGGCAGTGGCTGGTCACATTAGAGTGAGCGTGAGCTGCCAGTGTGATCAACCTAGCTTTGATTTGAGTGTCGTCCTCTCGGAGGTGCGACCCGACGGCAGCGTCTACAACCTCACTCAAGGCTATCGTCGCTTCGTCCACACTCCTAATATCTGGCAAACCTGCAAACTCACCCTGCATCCCACCTGCTTTGTCTGCCTGCGCGACCAGGCCCTGCGACTCAGCATTAGCGCTGCCAACTTTCCAGCCTACACGGTGAACTCAGGCCGGGAGGTCAGCGATCGCAACAGTCGCCTCATTGATGCTCAAATCATCACTCTCAGCCTGAACTGTAGCAGCCTCAACTCATATCTTTTATTGCCAACAACTAACGAATAAACACGCCGACAAAAACATCGCCAAGTCAATACGGCACCATACTGTTTGCTTGATAAAAGGCTAAGCAGCATCGTGCTCAAGCATCATAGGAATTTGGACATAAAAAGTTGTTCCTTCACCTACGATTGATTCACAGGTGAGGCGACCGCCGTGCTTCTCAGTAATAATTTGGTAGCTAATTGGCATGCCCATACCCGTCCCCTGCCCCACAGCCTTTGTAGTAAAAAAAGGATCAAATATTTTGTTCAAGATATTTGGTGGCATCCCTACCCCATTATCAGAAATCTCAATTAAGACCTGATTAGGGTGTAAATGCTGAGTTTTAACTCGAATACAGCCACAATAGTCTTTTTGATTGTTTTCCAAAATTGAATATCTTTCTTCGATTGCATCGATCGCATTTGCCAAGATATTCATGAATACCTGATTGACCTGACCTGGATGGCATTGTACTGACGGCAAGTCGCCATAATCTCTTAAGACCTCAATTTCTGAATGATGAGTTTTTGCTTTGAGTCGATTACCCAAAATTACAAGCGTACTGTCAATTCCTTCATGCAGATCAGCCTGTTTACTCTCGGCTTCATCTAGCCTGGAAAAATTACGGAGCGACAAAACAATTTGCTGAATTCTTTTAGCTCCCATCTGCATTGAAGATAAAGTCTTCGGTAAATCTTCCTCTAGAAATTCCAAATCGATCTCATCACTAAACTGCGTAATAGCGGCAGGCGGTTCTGGATACTGCTGGCGATATAGACCCAATAGATAAAGTAAATCCTTGATGTAGGTTTTTGCAGGCGCAATATTACCGTAGATAAAATTCACAGGATTATTAATCTCATGAGCAACCCCTGCAACCAACTGTCCCAGACTTGACATTTTCTCGGTTTGAATCAACTGGGTTTGAGTCGTTTGAAGTTCCGTAATTGCCGACTTCAGATCAAGCTCTATTCGTCTTCTTTCAGAAATTTCTGCCAGGAAATCATGGTTGCACTGCTCCAGAGCTTGACTGGTTCTGATGTAGTCTAAAACTAACCCTATTAAAGGAACTAGGTAAGCAATGATTTTCAGGAAATGAGCAATGTTAAAATCATTGTCAAAAAGGGCCGTTGACCCAAAAGCCATATGCGCTTGAGTGGCGATATTTGGAATCGTACTAACGACTAGCGCATGGGAGAAAAGGCTGGGATTTTTGCGGTGAAATCGAGGATAAATCCAAATTCCGGCAATTACAAATAAAATTAGCGGCCAAATATCCCATGGTCTTGTAATTAGAGCATTAGGGAACATCGTTGTGGGCAAGATCGCACGATTCGCACAGACGTAAATTACGCCATAGGCCAAAGCTCCAAATCCAGAGCTTATCAAAGTCACAAAAACGGTGTTGCCTTGCCATTCCTTTTGTAAATTGCCTCTAAGAAATAAGCTGACGCCAAAAATTGTGAGCGCGGCATTGAATAGACGACACAAAGCCCATGTAAAAGGAATTAAGTTTTGGTTACTGGCAGCTGCTTCGATCAGTCGATCGGCGGCTAGCGTATGAAAGGCGTCCATGCAGCCAGCGCAGAGCAGAGCCACACCAATCACGGGGGTGGTGATGTCGTGCTTGATGTTGAAATGGGCAAACGCCAAAATGACGGTAAAAATTGCTGCACAGACCGCGCTCCACTCTAGAATCGTGTGAACGTAACTGCCCTGTAAGGCATGGTGCAGTGCGTCGGTCAGCGCTTGGGGGGATAGGCTTCCAGCAGCTTCTAGGTCAAATGCCACCTCTGACGAGCTAAAGTCTACGCCCATCACATTTAGTATCAACGGCAGCATGCTCAACACGATAATTGCCACTGTGACAGCTATCGGCAATTCCGAGGCCAAGTCGAGAGAGGCAGAAAGTGTGGACTGTTCGGTCGCTTTGGCTGCCACTGGCTGAGC
>JBCCNE010000359.1:0-5426 GCA_039026015.1 Cyanobacteria bacterium P01_C01_bin.70
GCGGCGATCGCGGGCACCCCCTTCATCGACACCGCTGACAAAATCACGTGGGAGTCTTGAACCGCCTCGGCCATCGACAGCTTACTGCGCCGTGACCAGAGACAAACAGTGTGGTCGTTTTTTTCAACAAGTTTAGCTAAGGCACTGCCCCAGGCTCCAGATCCCAAGATGGTGAGCTCTGCCGACTCTTTTTGCACTTGTTCGGCATCAATGGAAATCGGCGTGGTGACATTAGCATTCATAGGTCAGCAGGGTAGGCGCAATAAAGGGAGACAACGGAGTAATCAAGAGCCCCCCAACTTATCGCAAGGGGATCGTTAATCAGCTCAGGAGCGACTATACTGCCTGCAGCGATCGCCCCTCTACAGGTTTAGCCATAGCGTAGTCGGGAATGCAGTTCTCTTCCATAAACTTCTTGTAGTCAGCCATTTCCTGCTGACACTTAGCCTCATCCCAACCGCAGTGCTGCCCCAGGGTGTCCAAAATCGGCTCCAGCGCATCGTAACCATAGTTGGCGTTCATCGCCAACACGGTGCGACGACGAGTGAAATCGAGGACAGTATGAGCCATTTCGTGCTTGAACGCGAAGACAACTTCAGCGCGCAGGTTGGGATGAGTCGGCAGCAGCTTAGCGGCCAAATCGGGCTGCTCGTCAGTCAGGGCGAGCAAGTCGAGAGCACGGGCACCATAGGTATTGAACAAGTGTTCTAAAGCATCGCTGCTGATGCGATCGCCGTAGTGCTGATAGGCGGCTTTAATGCGTTCGTCATCGGGCCAGATGCAGCCCGGCAAGGGACGCTGGCGGGTGGGTGAAGGCGGCACTCGCTTACCCATTTTCTTAAACGCCCAATCGGTCATCTCTTCGCCGACTTGCCGGTGAGTCGTCAGCTTGCCGCCAATTAACGACACCAAGTTACGCACCCCTTCTTTGGTATGGTCATTCAAGATGTGAGCGCGGGTAATGCTGGCCGCTTTTTTGCCTTCGGCATAGGGCAGAGGACGCACGCCAGAATAGGTAAATTTCACGTCGTCTCGGGTCAGGCGCGCCGTTGGCACCACTCGATTCGTTTCCGTAATCAGGTAATCAACTTCGTCGTCGTCGGCCTTGACGCGATCCAAATCGCCCGTAAATTTCAGATCGGTGGTGCCGATGAGGTATTGACCGCACCAGGGCACGATGAAGAAGGGACGACCATCGGACTTAGCCTCGACATACAGTGCCGTGTTGGGGGCACCAGGGAAATAGTCAACAATAATGTGGCTGCCCTTGGTGCCGCCGATTTTACGTTCTTTGCCAATGGGAGCAGACTCATTATTGCGTTGCCCTAGGCCCAATACCCGGTCAACCCAAGGACCCGAGGTGTTGACCACCACGGCATGGTCGGGCAGCGAAACGCTGAATGCTTCCTCCGCAATTTGGTCATAGGCGGTTAGCCCAGTGAGACGATCGCCAGCTCGTTGCAGCCCCGTCACAGTCGCATAGTTCAGGACATCTGCCCCCGCCGTTTGAGCATCGAGCAAAATTTCTAGACAGAGTCGTTCCGCATGTTCAGCCTGACCGTCGTAGTACTGAGCAGCTCCTTTGAGATCATCGCGATCAACCGCCCGAAAGAGCTGCCGCGTCTTGGCTTTTGACAGCATGCGGTGATTAGGCAGCGTTTTATCGTAGCTGAGCAGGTCATACAGCACCATGCCCGCCTGAATCTCCCAGTAGCTGCGGGTACCAATGCCGTAGATGGGAATGGTCATCTGAATTGGCTGCACCAAATGGGGAGCCGTGCGGAGCAAGATTTCGCGCTCGCGCAGGGATTCGCGCACCAAATTGAATTCAAAATACTCTAAGTAGCGCAGGCCGCCATGCACCAAACGGGTAGACCAACTGGTGGTGCCCCCGGCAAAATCATTCTTTTCGATGAGTAATACGGCTAACCCTCGCAGAGCGGCGTCGCGAGCCGTGGCGGCGCCGTTGACGCCACCGCCAATAACAACAACGTCGTAGGCTCGGCGCTGAATGGCTTGGAGATCTCTCATCTAAAATTCCTTGAATACTGCAAATAAAGCTGCGCACAGCGCAAATAGCGCGGGCCCAATAAAGGTTAATCTAAGTGGTCTAGGAGGGCGATCGCTGCCGCCAGCCGCTACGCTTAAAAGATGACACCGTCTTAAAACAGCGTTGTCGCCCCTGATTTCAGTCAAAATCCCATAACTTGCCCTTAGACTAACGCAGGTTTTCCGGAGGCTGCCGTAGCATTTGCTTCACGGAACATGTGGTTAGCCCATTCCTTCACGTCGTACTGCATCACCACTTTGTGAAGGTTCTGCATCCGCTCTTTCTGCTCTTTAGAGCTCATTGTTAAGGCTTGATCAATTGACTCATCCATGTGCTTATCAGAATACGGATTGGTCAGCACGGCGTCAGGAAGTTCAACCGCTGAGCCGGTAAATTCTGACAAAATCAACACGCCATCGCGTCCCTGATGAGCAGAAATATATTCCTTAGCAACTAGGTTCAAGCCGTCACGTAGCGGCGGAATCCAGGCGATATCAGCCGTTCCGTAGAATGCCATCAGCTGGTGATAGGGAATTGGCTCCGTAAACAGTAGAATCGGCGTCCAATTGAGCCTAGAAAAACGACCATTGATTTTACCAACCAGCTGCTCAATCTGGCTTTGCGCAGTCTTATAAACACGCATGCCAGCGGCCGCCTTAACAGCCGTCATCACCAGGTTGACCTTGCCCTGCAGCTCCGGACGACGCAGCAGCAGCCGCTCATAGCAGAGCAGCATTTCCTTAGCGCCTTTAACGTAATCGACGCGGCCGGCAGACACAATCAGCTTGTTGTCGCCAATGTCATCGCGGATTTGCTTAATGCTGGCCTGTACTTCATCAGAGTTGACCACCTCGGCAATGTATTGCGGGTGAGTCCCCACCGGAAAGGCATCTAACTGCACTGTACGGCCCTGATAGCTGAGTTTAGTAGTCATGTCCGGCTCGGCTAGCGCCACACCGTAGGGCGTGAAGGCATCGCGCACGGGACCCTTTTCAACAATCTTGACATCGCGCAAGCTGCGGGCAGCCGAGACAAAGTTCTCCACGTAGCGGGGAATATGGAAGCCGCAGAGGTCGCAGCAAAGGAGACTATCAACGATCGCCTCGCGCCAGTGCAGGATATTGAACACATCGGCCGCCGGGAAGGGCGTGTGGTGGAAGAACGCAATCTTCACGTTGGGCATCTTTTGCCGAATGTAATAAGGCGTGAGCCACAGGTTATAGTCGTGAATCCAGATGAGGGCATCGTCCGCCGCATCTTCGCAAGCAGCGTCGGCAAAAAGCTGGTTAATCGCCTTGAAATTCTCCCAGTCGGAGCTTTCGTAGGTAAAGTGCTCAGGAAAGGAGTGCAAAATTGGCCAAAAGGCTTCTTTGGCAGTGATGTAGTAAAAATCTTTGACCTGCTGCGCTGAGAGGGGAATGCGCCGCACCTGGCTGCTTTCTTTGCCCCCTTCCATGACGACCCGCTCTTCAAAATTGGACTGCTGCTTGGCCGTCATCTGCTTCCAGGCAATCCAGGTGCTGCTTTCAGCATTGGCAAAAAAGGCTTTGAGGGTCGGAACAATACCGTTAGGACTTTTTTTGTCGCGGTAGATTGTTTTGCCATCAACGACAACCTCGTCATAGGGTTCGCGGTGGTAAAGGATGACAAGGGATGATTTCATAGCGGGATCTCCTGAATCCGTTTATTCATGAAAACAGCGGCATTGAAAGCAATCGCCTCCGTTGGCTGATTCACGGGATGGACGCGCGATTGCTGATGGTTGCCATACTGACACGATTTCGCCCCCTTCGGACAAAGCAGGCACTGCTCATGCATGCTAAGGCGAGTCATCAATATAATGCTAGAAACCTTGGAGAATAAGCATTATCGGCCCCATCCTAACTTTATAAGCCAGGGGCTGAAACCCTTGCTGCATTGAGTAGCCAAATAATGCCCCCCAAAGAGCAGAGTAAGACCCGGGCAAAGATTGCCGGTCAGCGTGCTCCACATCTATGAAACGTTTTCGTCAACAAATTTACTTCCCTCAACGGATAGATGTTGTGGCCTCAGGGTCGTCGTCGGGTATCAGTCAAACGCTGACAGACTATGATCCCAGCCCCTTAGAGTACTCCATTGATATAGATCGTCCACTGACTAGGACTTGGTATTAGTCATCAATGGGGCAGGATGTCACTGTCGCCAAACGGTTGTGGTTCCAGACGGGATTCATCTCGAGGTCTGCCGCCCTATTCCCCTGAACTGCAACCGGCACAACGACTCTGGCGACTCACGGATGAGCCGGTAGCTAATCGCGGTTTCGATAGGCTCGATGAGTTAGAGAGCGTTCTGGGCGATCGCTGTCGCACCCGGCTGACGATGCCAGACGGCATCAAGGCCTTGACTGATTACCACTGGTGCCCGTCAAAAAAAACAAATCGTTTCAGGGGTAACCTATACGGATTTGGTATGAGGCAAGATTTCGACGAACCACTTTTCCAAGCCGGGTAACCGACGGAACTGGTTTTCCAACTCTGCCATGGCGGTTGGAGTCAGCTTCACCCCAGTTTCGTAGGTCTGTGTCACCAGGCTGACGGCCGGATGATTGCCCTTAAAGGTCAACGATTCAGCGAACCGGACGACCCTGTCTACAGAGCCGAGGAGACTGCCCCGCCAAGGGGCTATTCCAACCATCCAAAAGTGCGCTCGACAGGATTGTATTTGCGGTGATACGGCGGGTAGTAGGCCAGCTGAATGGTGATTTGCTCGCGGTGTGCTAAGTCCACCAAGCGCTGCATAAATTGGGTCGTCGAGAATGATTCTCCGGGCCGTTATCGACGTTAATCACCCAACGGTGGATCTGGGAAAAGTGAGCTTTGACTTGCTGCCATCATGCCTCCAATCGGACCACAATGCATTCGGCAGTGAGTTTTGAGGTCACTAACGCTAAGGAGAGTTGGTGGTATTGGGGCAGCAAAATGCCAAACGGGGTGACCGTGGCGCTGGGGCGGAAATCGTGGTCAGCCGCTTGCGTGCTCACCCGATTTTTTCCCCACGGTCGTACTCGCCGACCTTGACCGTGGCTTTGGCATCCATGGAAATCCGCAAGGTGTGCTCATCTTCATCCACCGCCTGGTTGACCCGCTTCACTTCGGCAAAGATCGTCTCGGTTTCCGCAATCACTTTTTGCGGCTTTGTTTTGGCCACTCGCTGGAGGCGATAACCGAGGCGATTTAACCGTTGGCGAATCACTTCCTCACAGCCCAACTCAGCCTCCCGGTAGCCATAATGGCTGACCCACTGACGACGGACCGCGGCCGCACTCAAGCGGGTGTACAATCGCTGACTCTTCAGCGTCGGGGCCGCTTGCGTATGGGGCGCGGCAATGGCGCGGATA
>JBCCNE010000360.1:0-5422 GCA_039026015.1 Cyanobacteria bacterium P01_C01_bin.70
AGTCGGAGTTCGGAACTCGGAGAACCAAGAACCAAAAATCATCCACCTTGCCACCCTGCTACCCTCAACACCGCCTCAACACCACCATTTAATCGCTCTGATCGGCCAGCGGAGTTCGCAGACTGAGCCCGTTTCGCTGATGGATCGCTGAAATTTACCGCGTAATCGTTTCGCTAAAGTGCGGGCTTGCTGAGTGCCCCGCCCACCGTGGTCAGATTTTGAGGATGAGGGATTTTGGCCATTATCGGCGACCCGGATCAGGTTTTCGGTCTCGGTCGCTTGGCAAATAACCGTGAGGCGTTTGGGGGCGTGAGCATGTTTACCTACATTGCAGAGGGCTTCTTCTAGAAATCGGCAGAGCGATCGCTTGTCGTCAGATGACAGTCCCTCAACGGCCAAAGGTTCAAAGGTGACCACCTTGAACTTGAGAGAGTGAAAGGCGGGAAAATCGCGTTTGAGAGTTTCAAGGTACACCTCATACAGTACCTCGACCAGAGGATTCCGCAGGTCAATCACACGCTGATTGCCGAGCTGTAGCTGTTCTGTTTGGGGCAGGGACTCCTGCAGCAGATGGGTATAAATCGCTCGGAGTTCTCGATTGAGCTGTTCGAGTTTGCTGCCCACGGCGGGCTTCAGGACTTCTCTTTGCTGCAGCAACAGGGCCAAGGACTGTAACGGCCCGTTATGAATTGCGTCGTAGGTCGTCTCGATCACGCGCTGGCGCTCTTCGATGCGCGATCTCAGGGTCGCTTCGTACAGAAAAAAGCCCGGTAGCGCCAGCAGCAAAAAGATAATTGTACTGGGCACCACGGGAATCCATAAGCCGGTGAGCCAAAGTAAGCCAAACCCAGCTCCCAAACCCACAAGACCAAGGCCGAGGGTGATGCTCGCATATTTGAGGGCAGGCAGGCGGAGAGACGCGATCGCCATCCCCGCCATTCCCCACAGCACAATCCACACGATTTCCCCGCCGTCCGCCCAAGCCTTAAGCATGGGACGGCGATCAAGCACTGTACTCAGCAGTTGACTCGTGACATGGGCATGCATTATCACCCCGTATACCAGTCCTGGATTCTCTGTATCAACAGCGGCTGAGTTGACCAAATCTTTAACGCTCAGCGCCGTAATGCCAATCAACACAACGCGATCGTGCACCTGCTCAGCGCTGACGCGCCCTTCAATCACATCCGTCATCGACACTGTTTCAAACGGGGAAGCACCGCTGCGGGGGTTAATCAATGCTTGCACGCCAGCAGAGTCAGCCCTCACATAGCCTCCCGAGTGGGGCCGCAAGCGAAACAGCTCGGTGTCGCCAAAGCGCATCGCTTGCTGGTCTCGCCGCCCGGTTTCTAGCGTCAGATTTTCGGCAGCTAAATAAGCCTCCGTTAGTCTGAGCGCAAAGGAGAAACGAAAGCGATCTGGATCACTGGCCTCTAGAGATGGTAAGACGCCCAAATAGGTGCGGCGAACAAAGCCGTCGTCATCTAATGGAAAATCCACGAATCCCACCTGCCCGGGCGATAGTAACGCGGGTGGGGGGATGGGAAACCCAAGAATTTTTTCGACCGCAATGACGTTGGGATTTGCGCCTACGGTTTCGAGCCAAAGGTCATGACCTGGCTCAACGGGAAATTCACGATAAATATCAATGCCGATCGCGCGGGGTTCATATTCAGACAGCGCTTGGATGAGCACCGCCAAATCGCCGTCGGGAACCGGATAGGTCTCTAACCGCTGGATATCCGCTTCATTGATGCCCACCACCAAAACGCGCTCGTCCGGCGGCTCAGCCGGTCGCCACCGCAAAAACACATCCAGCGTTTTCCACTCCAGCACCTGAAACCAGCCCAGAGCCCGCGCCAAAATGACTAAACTAATCACCGTGAGTCCGGGCAGCCAGCGGCGCTGCCAACGACCGGCAACGACTCGCTGCCAAATAGCAGTGGGGGCATCGGGAGTGGTCATAGCTATGACTCAATACTGACAGTGGACAAATCAAAACCGAGGACGGCAGATGCTAATCAGGAATAGGCCAGCGCAGAATCCAGGTCAAAGTGTGTGATCGCGTAATTTGCTCGTAGTCTCCCCGCGTCAAAATCCGAAACGTATCGAGAAACGGCTGCAGCGGGTTCACAATAGCAATTGTCATGGGCGATGAGAGGGCGCTGTCATAGTCGGCATGGCCCGCCAGCGCTTTGGCTGCGGACTGATATGTCAGCGAGAGATGCAAATGACAAGGAGCGACCGGGGCGATCGCCAACTGATGCAGCAGCGTTTCGACCAACAATACCAGCAGTCGGGTTTGCTCAATCGGTTCAGGCATATGGTCAGCAGGAAATTCCGTTTGCAGGGGCAGCTTTGGTCGCCAGGGCTGCACAGCGTGCTGCAGCGAAAGCGGTAAAGAATCCTTTAGATAAGGAAAATCCAGCCCATTGCTGAGAGTTTCTAGCTGTGAATAAACGCGCTGTAGCTGAGCCACCTGCAGATCGCAGCTCTGAGCATCAACCCCTGAGCAGGTTTGGCCAAGCAGCTCCCACTGGCGGCCAAGGGCAAACAGATCTTGCAGCAGACCGTTGCGAATTACATCGGCTGTTTGATTCAGCCTTTGAATTTGATATCGATGCCACCACCGCAGCAGCTCTGAGGCATCTGGATTTTCACTAATCAAGCCACGAGCCCTTCCTCAAGGTATCTCCTTAGCTTATGGGCATTTCAAATCGGCGATCAGTCAGTTTCGGCAGCAAGATTGGCGGTTTTCGGCAATGATTAGCTGACCAGATCTGGTAACCCAGGGGGTGAAGCAAGTGAGTGAGTGCATAGGGCTGGGGGCACTTAATGTTGGGCCGCCCGGTCGATCGCCCTTACAGGATGGGCCGATAGGTTTGAATTTTGATTTTCCCGCCGAATTCTGAATTCATCTCCCCGACGATGAAAGAACCTCTTAGAATTGGTTAATTAAACGGATAGCAAGCAAGGAGTTTCGGACGTGGCGGAAAAGTACACTCCCGCAGCGATCGAGGAAAAGTGGCAGCAGGTTTGGGCGGAGCAGGAGCTGGACAAAGCCGAGGAAGACGCCAGCAAGCCCAAGTTTTACGCGCTGTCGATGTTTCCCTATCCTTCTGGCAATTTGCATATGGGCCACGTGCGCAACTACACGATTACCGATGTGATTGCGCGGGTGCGGCGGATGCAGGGCTATCGCGTGCTGCACCCGATGGGGTGGGATGCCTTTGGCTTGCCGGCGGAGAATGCCGCGATCGATCGCGGCATCCACCCGGCCAAGTGGACGTACCAAAATATTGAGCAAATGAAGGCGCAGCTCAAGCAGTTGGGCCTCTCCTACGACTGGGACCGCGAGGTCGCCACCTGCTCGCCGGACTATTACAAATGGACGCAGTGGAGTTTTATCCAGTTCTTGAAAGCCGGGTTGGCCTATCAAAAAGCAGCGGCGGTGAATTGGGACCCCGTGGATCAAACGGTGCTGGCGAACGAACAGGTGGATAGCGAGGGGCGATCATGGCGCTCTGGCGCGAAGGTGGAGCGCAAGCTGCTGCGCCAGTGGTTTTTGAAAATTACCGCCTACGCCGACGAACTCTTGCAGGACTTGGACAAGCTACCGGGTTGGCCAGAGCGGGTGCGCCTGATGCAGGAAAACTGGATCGGCAAGTCCACTGGCGCTAAAGTCATCTTCCAAACCAAACAGGGCGATGACTTGGAGGTATTCACGACGCGGCCCGACACGCTTTGGGGTGCCACCTTTATGGTGCTGTCGCCAGAGCATCCGCTAGTGGAGAAATTGACCACGACTGAGCAAAAGGCGGCGATCACCTCCTATCAAACCGTAGCCGCGGCCAAAAGCGACATCGATCGCACCGACGACGGCAAAGAAAAAACCGGCGTCTGGACGGGCAGCTACGCCACTAACCCGGTCAACGGCGAGCAAATTCCCATCTGGATTGCGGACTATGTGCTGATGGGCTATGGCACCGGGGCAATTATGGCAGTGCCTGCCCACGACCAGCGGGACTTTGAGTTTGCCCGCAAGTTTGGCTTAGACGTTAAAGTCGTCGTGCAGCCGACAGGGGAAGCACTAGATGGTGCGACGATGGCCGAAGCCTGGCCGGGTGAGGGTGTCATGGTGCGCTCGGGACCATTGGACGGCACGCCTGCCGGGAAAGGCGAAGGGCAGAGTGTACAAAAGGCAATCGCCTGGCTCGAAAAAGAGGGCAAGGGCGCGGGTCAAGATAACTTTCGGCTACGGGACTGGCTGATTTCCCGCCAGCGCTACTGGGGCGTACCGATTCCCGTGATTCACTGTCCGAGCTGCGGCATCGTGCCGGTGCCCGATGAGCAGTTGCCCGTGGAACTGCCGGAAAATGTCGAGTTCAGCGGTCGCGGCGCGTCGCCTCTGTCACAATTAGACGACTGGGTGAATGTGCCCTGCCCCACCTGTGATGAAGCGGCCAAGCGGGAAACCGACACGATGGATACGTTCATTGATTCGTCGTGGTACTTTTTACGCTACGCCGACGCCAAGAATGAAGCCGCCATCTTTGATGCCGCCAAAGCGAACGACTGGTTGCCGGTAGACCAGTATGTGGGCGGTATTGAGCACGCGATTTTGCACCTGCTCTACTCGCGGTTCTTTACGAAAGTGCTGCGCGATCGCGGCCTCATCAATATCGATGAACCCTTTAATCGCCTGCTTACCCAGGGCATGGTGCAAAATATCACCTATAAAAATCCCCAAACTGGCAAGTACATCCCTGTTGACCAAATCACCGACATTGAAAATCCCGCCGATCCAGAAACGGGTGACCCGCTAGAGGGCTTCTACGAAAAGATGTCGAAGTCCAAGTACAACGGAGTTGCCCCTCAAGATGTGCTGGGCAAATATGGGGCCGACACAGCCCGCATGTTTATTCTCTTCAAAGCGCCACCCGAGAAGGACTTGGAATGGGACGACGCTGACGTTGAGGGGCAGTATCGCTTCTTGAACCGCGTTTGGCGACTGGTCACTGAGTTTGCCGAAAATCCCGCTGCGGCTAAGTCAGAAGCCGCCACCGCCGATTTGTCGAAATCCGAAAAGGACCTCCGCCGTGCCATTCACACTGCCATTAAGGAAATCAGTGAAGACATCGAGGGCGACTATCAGTTCAACACGGCGGTTTCGGAATTGATGAAGCTCAGCAACGCCTTAAGCGACGCTCAGTGTGTCGAGTCGCCCATTTATGCCGAGGGCATCGCTACCTTGGTGAAACTGATCGCGCCCTTTGCGCCGCACATCGCCGAGGAGCTGTGGCAGCAGGTGGGTATGGCCGGCTCCATTCACCGGCAGGGCTGGCCCGTACTGGATGAAACAGCGTTAGTCGCTGACGAAATTACCCTGGTCATCCAGATTATGGGCAAGACGCGCGGTACC
>JBCCNE010000361.1:0-5421 GCA_039026015.1 Cyanobacteria bacterium P01_C01_bin.70
CACTCTGATAACAGCTCCTTCAGGTGTCCCCATCGGCGCGACTCCGGACGGCTTTTTTCTGGGCACAGTGTTGGGCTCCTGTCATCGGAATTTTAGACCGCTTACCCAAAATTCTGATCAGTCTCAATTCTGCATTCTGCCTTTTGCAGGGCCTTGCCCTTCCCGCAAGGTATTCCGTATTCTGGACTCCGAACTCTGTAGAACAGTGCTTTTCCTGCAGGCTATTCCGCACTCTAAATTTCGAATTCCGGATTTCAAATTTCTTTGCCCAAACTTCGCTGATCTAACCAAACACCATCATGGATAAGCCCGTTATTTTGACCGTTGATGATGACCCCGCCGTTTTGCAGGCGATCGCCCGTGATCTGCGTAAACAGTATGGCGATCGCTTTCGCATTATGCGAGCCGATTCTGGTACTAGCGCGCTAGAAGCCACCCAGCAGTTGAAACTACGGGGCACGACCATCGCCCTATTCCTTGTGGATCAGCGAATGCCGGGAGTCAGCGGCATTGAATTTTTGCAGCAGGCCAGTGAGCTGTTTCCCCTAGCGAAACGCGCCTTGCTCACAGCCTATGCCGACACCGACGCCGCGATTGGGGCGATTAACCAGGCCCAGCTCGATTACTATCTGCTGAAGCCGTGGGACCCGCCTGAAGAAAAGCTATATCCAGTGCTCGATGACCTTTTGCAAGACTGGCAGGCCACCTTCAAACCCACTTTTCAGGGAGTGAAAGTCATCAGCGATCGCTGGTCGCCCGAGTCCCATTCCCTGCGAGATTTTTTGGCCCGCAATCAGGTGCCCTACCGCTGGCTTGATATTGAAAACAGTCCGGAAGCGCAACAGCTGGTGACCTGTGCTGGGGAAGCCGAGCATCGCGGCTTGCCTCTGGTTCTCTTGCCAACCGGCGAGAAATTAGTGCAGCCTCAGCCAGCGGAACTGGCCCAGCAGATTGGCATGCAAACTGAGGCAACTAACCCCTTCTACGACTTGGTGATTGTCGGTGGTGGGCCAGCGGGCTTGGCAGCAGCCGTTTACGGGGCTTCTGAAGGCTTGCGTACCGTGATGGTCGAGCGGGAGGCACCCGGCGGACAGGCCGGCACCAGTTCTCGTATCGAAAATTATTTGGGATTTCCCGTTGGGCTGAGCGGCAGCGACCTAGCCCGCCGCGCCGTCACCCAAGCCAAGCGCTTTGGGGTCGAACTCCTGTCGCCTCAGGAAGTCACCCGCATGCGCCTAGAGGACAATTACCGCATCATTACGCTGTCGGGCGGCAGCGAACTCAGCTGTCACGCCGTGATTCTGGCGATGGGAGTGGCTTGGCGGCGACTCAGCGTGCCTGGGATTGAGAAATTTACCGGTGCGGGCGTGTATTACGGAGCTGCTCAGACTGAAGCCGCCGCCTGCCAAGACGAAGATGTCTATGTGGTCGGTGGAGCCAACTCGGCGGGGCAAGCCGCGATGTATTTCTCGAAATATGCCCGTCAGGTGTACATTTTGGTGCGGGGCGAATCTCTGACTAAGAGCATGTCGCAATATTTAATCGACCAAATTGACAGCACCGACAACATCAAAGTGATGCCCTTTCATAGCGTGGTGGAAGCCCAGGGGGGCGATCGCCTCGAACAAATTTTGGTCAAAGATTCCCAAACCGATACGGTCAAAACCTTTGCCACCAACTCGCTGTTTATCTTCATCGGTGCCGTCCCCAGCACAGACTGGCTTGACAGCATCGTCGAACGCGATGAGCGCGGCTTTATTTTTACCGGTCCCGATATTTCGCCCCAAAGTCCTTGGCCCCTGGAGCGCGATCGCTTTCTACTCGAAACCAACGTTCCCGGCATCTTTGCCGTTGGGGATGTCCGCAGCGGCTCCGTCAAGCGCGTGGCTTCCGGCGTTGGTGAAGGCTCCATCTGCGTCCAATTTGTCCACCGTCATTTGGCTCAGGTGTAGGCAGAATGAGGAATGCGGCGTGTGGAGTGCAGCGTGCGGAGTTCAGCAAGGATGATCAGCTCTTGGTTCTTCGCTCTTCGCTCTTCGTTTTTGGATTTCCCACACACTCTTACACCCTGCCACTCTAAAAATCGCTCAGTTCCCTATACCGAAAGCAATCCGTCGTGTGATCATTCACCATGCCGATGGCTTGCATAAAGGCATAGCAAATGACTGAGCCCACAAATTTGAAGCCGCGTTTTTTGAGGTCTTTGCTGATGGTGTCGGATAGGTCTGTGCGGGCGGGCACGGTGTCTAGCGTGGGCCAGGCATTCTGTATCGGAGTGCCGTCCACCCAGTTCCACAGGTAGGTGTCGAAGCTGCCAAATTCTGCTTGGACTTTGAGAAAGGCTTGGGCGTTCGTGGTTGCCGCTTGAACCTTGAGGCGATTGCGAATGATACCCGCATTGGCCATCAGAGATTGATGCTTGTCAGGGCCATACTCAGCCACGATCGCCGGATCAAACTGATCAAAGGCGACGATAAAGTTCTCTCGCTTGCGCAGAATGGTGAGCCAGCTCAGACCAGCCTGGAACCCTTCCAGAATCAAAAATTCAAACAGCTTGCGATCGTCGTGGAGCGGGGCACCCCATTCGCGATCGTGATAAGCGACTTCAATGGGATCAGGGTGAACCCAGCCGCATCGGCAAAGTGCATCACTCGTCACGGGTGATGCGCCTAACGTCGCACTCGGCCGGTGAAGCCTGAAGCTTTGAACTGTTTAAGCTGCAGCGGTTCCGGTTGATTCGCGGCGATGGAGACCCGCAGCTCAAAGGGACTTTCGCCCGGCGGAACTTCATCAATCGAGCCGAGGCGGGTGCGGTTCATCATCGTGGGGTTGTTGTCGGCGTCATAGATACGGCCAAAGACATCAGCATTCAACACCGGTTTACCAGAGCTGTTTACCGCTGTACCTTGAATCAGAAAGCAGTTGGCCCGCCGCATGGAACCGGCCGCAACAATGCCCTCAGACATTGCTTCAGGACAGGTAGTATAGGACAAATCTTTAAGCTCAATCTGCGTCATGGCGTGGGCAGGCGGCGTCAGCACGCATGTTAAAGCAAATAAACAAGCCACAAGACAGCCAAAGAGAATGGGTCTGAGTCCGGTGCGAATCATGGCGCTTCCTTTATGGCAACAATCAACTTTCCGCCCACTAGCCTATCGCGAAACGTTGGCAAGGGAGGGTCAAATCAGCCCCAATTGGGCTTTTAAGGTTTGGCGCATCAGCGCCGTGGGAGGGGTTTGCTGGGTCCAGATTTGGAAGGCGGCAGCGCCCTGCTGCACCAGCATTTCGCTGCCGTCATAGGTGGTCAACCCCCGTTGGGCCCCTAGTTTTAGAAACTGGGTGGGGCTAGGCGTGTAAATCAGGTCATAGACGATCGCCCCCGCTGGCAGCAGGGCCATCTGCGCGGCTGTCACGGGGGAGGCGTCAACGTTAGGATGCATGCCCACCGGAGTGGTATTGACCAGCAGCAGGGTCTCCGGCAGCAGGGTAGCTAGGTCGGCGTTGGCGGCGGTTTGCATTTGCGGATGGAGCGGGCCGTCTTGCCAACTGGCAACAAACTGCTGCAATTTCTCAACGCTGCGCCCGACTATCCAAAGATCGCGGCAGCCCAAGGTCAAGCATCCGGCAACGGCTGCCCGCGCGGCGCCGCCATTGCCCAAAATCACCACGCGACTATTGGCCCAATCGCGATCGCCCGTTTGCAGCGGGGCCATAAAGCCCGTGACGTCGGTGTTGGTGCCTGCCCAGCCCTGTTCCGTGCGCCAAACCGTATTGACTGCGCCCACTGCCTGACCAATATCAGTGACGCTGGCCAACTGCGAAATCACTGCCTGCTTGTGGGGAATGGTGATGTTAAAGCCCTGTACGCCTAACGCCCAGAGACCGGCGATCGCTGTCGTCACATCCTCTGGATTAACTGGAAACGGCACGTACACACCGTTAATACCCAGTTTGGCCAAAGCGGCATTTTGCATCGGCGGCGATAGGGAATGCTCGACGGGGTAGCCAATGATGCCAAATACCTGTGTGGTGCCAGTGAGTGCCGCTTGCCCCATTGCTGTATCCTTTGTCTTGTTTATTCGCTATGTATCATGCCGCGAAAGTGGTCGTATTGCCTGCGGATCTTTAGGGGGTGGAGAAGGGCGATCGCTTGCCCATAGAATAACCAAAGGACGAAAGACTGTTCAATTCTTATCGAATGGGTAAAACTCGGGCTCTAGCTTTATTCTTGTTGATGGTCATGTCTAGAACGATCTTCATGCCGAAGCGAGAGGCACCTCGATCTCGTCAGCCCGCCAAGCCGCATAGGAGAGGGCTTCATAAATGTCTTCAGCTTCTAAATAGGGATAGGCACTCAGAATTTCGTCAGTAGAGTGACCGCTAGCCAAAAGCCCGACAATGGTGCCTACAGTTACTCTTAGGCCACGAATACAAGGTTTTCCACCCATCACTTCAGGATTTAGGGTGATTCGAGTTAGCGTTTTCATGATTGCTCTTTTGGCAAAGAAATTACAATATAAGGGGCATAACTTATATGAAGTCTTGTTGATCGCCCACAATAACTGTTAGCGAAACATAGAGGTTTCAAGGATTTTTATTAAGGGTAAGCATCTGGACTTGATATTAAAAGATGGAGATTATTGAATCTAGCGTCTTCTCCGGCAATTTCGACCGTTGTGACAATGATGAAATTTTTGCCTACGGCCCTGCAAGAGCAGGTGGCAGAGCATTTGCGGGAATACATCGCAGACTTGCAAGATGAGCAACGGTGGGATGATGCGTTTGACCGCACTCAGGATAGTCTAGTCGCAGCGGCAAGACAGGCCCGACGAGAAATTGCTGAAGGCAAAGCGACACCTCTGGATGATGAGCAGTTATAAAATCTGCGGTACTGTAGTCTTTTAGGGCTGAATATAAACGCCTAAGCAGTCCGGTTAGACAATCCGCGAGAAAGGCTTATCGTTTATGGGCAGAGAATCCTTTTCATCCATCGCTATATTTCATGCATCAACAGCCAAGAAAACATCTGGTCTGTCAGAATAACGCACAGCTACCCGGCACTTGGCGTTCTGGATGGCGACACGGTGACATGGTTTTGGATTGGTAGCGACGACGACTATGAAAGATTCTTGGGCTGATTACGTGGATGTTGGATGTTTGTTCCGTCTTTACTCAGACACGACATTGTCGTCACACGGTTCCGAATCTAACTTCGCTAGGTTGTCGCGACAGCGGATTGTCCAGGGGTGGTCGTTCCCCAGTTTGGGTTCAAGGATGGCGAGGGCTTGCTGGTGAAGGGAACGCGCTTCTTCAGTGCGGCCTTGAGCGGTACGGAGCGTTGCAAAATCATCGAGAAAACGGCCTTGCAGTTCATGATTTTCTGGCAGGGCTTTTTGAGCAATTGCGAGCGCTTCTCGGCAG
>JBCCNE010000362.1:0-5401 GCA_039026015.1 Cyanobacteria bacterium P01_C01_bin.70
ACCGGTTTGGGACTAGGTGGCGGAGGAGCGCTTTTGCTAGTCGGTGTTGGCGGGTTCTGGCTGACGCGAATTTCGCTGCAGCCCATCGAAAAGAGCTATCAACGACTGATGCAGTTCACTGCTGATGCATCCCATGAACTAAGGGGCCCTTTAACGGCAATTAAAGCTTCTGTGGAAGTGATGCAACACCATCCAGAACGGATTCACCCTCGCGATGTCAAAAAGCTTGGCGCGATCGCCAGCGCCACTCATGAACTCATTACCCTGGCAGAAGACTTACTGCTGCTTGCTCGCATGGATGCCGCCGCCGTCGAACCGCCGCAAACGGTTTTTCTAAATGCCTACTTGCAAGATCTGGTGGATCTTTATGCCGGTCATGCCAAAGCGCAAGGCATCAATCTCACTTTTCATGAGACTGCAAAGATAGCAGTGACTGGTCATCCCAATCAATTTAATCGACTGTTTAGCAATCTGATTCAGAATGCTCTACAGTACACTTCTCAAGGGCAGATTATCGTTCAAGTTTCGCGATCGCGACGATGCGCCTTAGTCAAAGTATCAGACACTGGCATTGGGATTGCCCCAGAAAACTTATCCAAAATCTTTGACCGCTTTTGGCGAGCTGATCGCGCACGATCACGGCGTGATCACGGCAGCGGACTTGGACTAGCGATTGTAAAAGCCATTACCCATCACTGCGGGGGCAAAGTCTGGGTAACTAGTGAGATCAATCGTGGCAGCTGCTTTCATGTTGCTCTGCCATTAGCCAATACAGTCACAGTCTCTCAGCTGGTGCCGTCAAAATTATTTACCAGCAACCAAACATAGACTTTATCAATGCTCTTAATGCAAGGTTAGAGAAGTATGCCAGTTCTGCTAAAAGCTCTACCGAGACAGATTAAAGATTACTAGGAGCAAGGGACAAAGAATCAATATGATGTATAGCCCTAGCAAAGAAAACTGATATCAAATTCAATCGGTTAACCTTTTAGATTCCAAGTGTCATTAGTTAGCTTCAAGTACTGATAAATAGCAGTTTAAATAAGACCATCTTATAGATTCTTTAGCTCAGCTATCAAATAAGTTAATGATGCTCTATGAGCACTCTGGAAAGAGAATAGCGCTTCAAAATAAATTCCTAAAAAACTATTCCTGATTTCTCTGTTGATAGCAGCAGATAAATCTTCCTCTTCTTATCGAGTTTTTTACTTTTTAGGGTTAGCCTATATTCGCGGATAAACGAATTGATCAATTCGAAATTCCGCATGGAGCTGCGATCGCTCGACCTGGATTATCTGAATCTTTAGATTGGGATTCATAGCATTTCCCTGAGTGATGCGTTGTAACTGCTTGCTCGCTAGCAAGGCTTTTATGCTGTTTCCAACGCTCATTAGCTTTAGAAAATCCATGTTGCAGATTGCACTGCAGATTGAATTTCAGGAGATCAAGATGATTCTAGCTAGAGAGATTACAAAGCAATGCTCTTTTCA
Organism: Cyanobacteria bacterium P01_C01_bin.70; assembly: GCA_039026015.1. Lineage (GTDB taxonomy): Bacteria > Cyanobacteriota > Cyanobacteriia > Phormidesmidales > Phormidesmidaceae > Halomicronema. The sequence continues at coordinate 1,491 of JBCCNE010000362.1, forward strand.
AGGAGTTCAATATTCAGTCCAGAGGCATGTCCAGAGGTAAATCTTTAGCCTTAGCAAAGATATCTTGTCGTGATTAGTGCAATTCAGATTGCCAATATCGAGCTTTCATAGAGCCAATTTAAGCACTCATAAAGACTTTACTGTCAGGATGTGGCAGTCATTACTAAGTGGCAGCTTTAGCCGAATTTGACAGAAGAATAGCTTTAAAGAGGTCATTTAATCAGGGTACGGCTCTGCAGGGCTCTATTTCCCAAATGCGCTTTGAATTGAAGTCGTTATAGCATTCAGTTTGCAAATTTATTTGTTTAGTAAAAAATCTGCATCTGACTGGAAATAATTTTTCTAGAAGGTCTTGATTAGGAGCATTTAGCCAGCAGTAATTTTGCCAATACCTTCTGGTCAACACCTATGGCGACATTCTTAATCAACGACATCAAAACTTGTTGGTCAAGGTTGATCGAAATCAGCTTGGCTTTTCTAAAGCTGTGGAGAATATCGCTGACGGCAATCCCCCATTCAGTTCGCCCTTAATTTCTGTGAGAGATTTGTTATGAAGTACGTTTTTGCCATTCCCTTAAGTACAGCCGCTCTTTTTGGCCTAGTTGCCTGTACGAACCCAGAAGCTACCTCTGAAGATGAAAGCCCTACAACTGAAGAGACGATGCCAGCTGAGCCGCTGGAACCAGAAGAGCAGCCGCTCGAGCCAGGGGAGCAGCCGCTGGAACCGCTGGAACCAGAAGAGCAGCCGCTCGAGCCGCTCGATGACTCCCCTGATTCTCCGGAATCCATAGACCCTAACTCAGGCATGACTGCGCCTGCCGCCGGGACGGAAAGCGATCTTGAATTAGCTGCAACGATTCAAGCTGAGTTGAATGCTCAGCTACCCGATAATCAGCTCGTGGTGCAGTCTGACCAGGGAAATGTTCTGGTCACAGGTGAGGTTGCCACAGTTGAAGAAATGCAGATAGCTGAAGTGATCGTGCTTGAGACTGAAGGTGTTCAGGGTGTTAACATGCAGGTCGATATGGTAATGCCGAAGAGCTAGTTTTAGACTTCCTGGGTTCACATTTTGAACTTAGAGAGAGTTTTGCAACCAGATTCCTCAGACTGTAGGAGTCTGGTTGCGGTTTGTTGAAGCGATTAAGAAATCGATTTTTAGATCTCAGCGCTGCTTTATTCACTGCTGAACAATACGGGAAAAGCGATCGCTCATCTAAAAGGCGTTCTGTAAAGACTTGTCCCAGGGCGTTAATTATTGCTGTTCCAAACTTTTTTCAATGTAGCTAATAATTTTTTCCGCTACGTCGATGTCGGTATATTTTTCAATGCCTTCCAAGCCAGGAGAAGAGTTCACCTCCATAACAACAGGACCGTGATTTGAGCGCAACAGATCTACCCCAGCAATTCGCAAGCCCATCGCTTTAGCTGCTCGCACAGCTGTGCTCCGTTCTTCAGGAGTCAGCTTAGCTTTAGAAGCCGAGCCGCCACGATGCAGATTCGATCGAAATTCCCCGTCTGCTCCCTGTCGCTTCATTGAGGCAATCACTTTGTCTCCCACCACAAAGCAGCGAAGATCTGCTCCCTTAGCTTCCTTAATATATTCCTGCACCAGAATATTGGCATCGAGACCACGAAAGGCTTCAATCACAGATTTGGCGGCTTGATAGGTCTCTGCCAGCACCACGCCGATACCCTGGGTACCTTCCAGCAGTTTGATCACCAAAGGAGCACCGCCCACCAGTTCAATCAGGCCGTCAATGTCCTGAGTGGAATGGGCAAAGCCAGTAACGGGCAGACCGATACCCCGTCGAGCCAATAACTGCAGGCTGCTGAGTTTGTCCCGCGATCGCGTGATGGCCTGCGACGGATTCGGCGTAAACACATTCATAATTTCAAACTGGCGCACCACTGCCGTGCCATAAAACGTATTCGATGCGCCAATGCGAGGAATAATGGCGTCGGCATCGTCAATCGGCATGCCCTGATACAACACCTTAGGACTATGAGAAGTGATATCCATATAGCAGCGCATATGGTCAATTACCCGCACTTCATGTCCCTGAGCTTCGCCCGCTTCTTTCAACCGACGAGTGGAATAGAGGCTGCTATCACGGGACAAAATAATTATCTTCATGGCAAATCGGGCTCATCAATTTCATCAGCAGGGGTACGATTCAAATCGCTCATCCGATAGGAAGCGCCAGGGTCAACCAGAAATCGGCGACGCACGGCTTCACGGCCCAGCAGCATCCGAAACCCCATGACATCCCGATTGGTTAAGGTGAGTTCAATTTCCCAGGGCTGATGGCCAAATGAAACGGTTGTGAGAATGACGGGACGTTCCTGCACCTGCCCACCCGAGTTGCGCACTTGGCGCTGTTCGAGCATCGGGGCGATCGCCTCTACAATCATACTGGTATCGCGCTGAAGAGGATGGGCCTTAAATCGCACCATCGGTCCTTCAGCCGTCTCAAAATATTCCACATCAAAGGCATGGAGGGCAGATGTTCGCGCGCCGGTATCAACCTTGGCTTTGATGCGGTTGATACCTAGCTGCGGCAGCGTTGCCCATTCACGCCAGCCAATGATGTCTAAATCGCGATCGCGGGCAGACTCAAATAAGGACATCCCACCTTAAATTACTTTGCAGACTCACAGCCTTCCCATCGTACTTATAGAGAGATGATTTACAAACTCTGTAAACGACATTGACCTAAAGGTCTTCCCACTTTCATGTCAATGTCGTAGAGAGTCGCTAAACCTCTTTTCTCACGAAAACCTTAGGGCGCGTCATCAATATAAAGCCAGAATGCCTGCGGTATCAGCATTGCCACGCCCGCTGCTTAAACTTAGCTAGGGGCTGAACCGCTTTTAGCATTAGGGCTGAACCGCTAAATGATGACAGCCCCTAGGGTTCTGGAAAAGCTCCTTTGTAAACATAGCTCTTGGGGGAAACATGCTTGCATCTCTATGCCAAATTTGTTGAGTCTACAGCCTTCAAGGTCAAGCAACCCGCTTCCCCATCGCCCAAGACAACCCGCAAAGATTTTTCTCTCAACGCCTTAAAAGAGAAACGATTACAGAGAGTTGAAGCGTAAGTTACAATTGTTAAGATTGTCTTTAGTTAAAAGACACTCCGTTACGCGATCGCATTCTTTCTAAACATCACAGGATTTCCCAGAAATCATGACTCTTCCTATTCGCAACGTTGCCATTATTGCCCACGTTGACCACGGCAAAACTACGCTGGTAGACGCCCTCCTCAAACAGTCCGGCATTTTCCGCGAAGGAGAAGAGATTCCTGACTGTGTGATGGACTCAAACGACCTAGAGCGCGAACGTGGCATCACGATTCTGTCCAAAAACACCGCCGTCAGATATCAAGATACGTTGATCAACATTGTGGACACTCCCGGCCACGCCGACTTTGGTGGCGAGGTTGAGCGGGTGCTGGGGATGGTAGACGGCTGTATTTTAATTGTGGATGCCAACGAAGGCCCCATGCCGCAAACTCGCTTTGTGCTGAAAAAGGCTCTGGAAAAGGGACTGCGACCCATCGTTGTGTTGAACAAAATTGACCGGCCCCAGGCCGATCCCCATGGCGCCACGAATAAAGTGCTGGATCTGTTCATCGAATTAGGAGCGGACGACGACCAGTGCGAATTTCCTTATCTCTATGCTTCTGGTCTGAGCGAGTTCGCGAAGAAAGAACTCGACGACGAGAGCAAAGACATGCAGCCACTCTTCGAAGCCATCCTGGATCATGTCCCGCCACCCGTAGGCGACCTTGCCAAGCCCTTCCAATTACAAGTGACCACGCTTGACTATTCCGAATATTTGGGCCGCATCGTCATCGGCAAAATTCATAACGGCACCATTGGCGTTGGTCAGCAAGCCGTGCTGATTGATCG
>JBCCNE010000363.1:0-5392 GCA_039026015.1 Cyanobacteria bacterium P01_C01_bin.70
CGGCAGTCGCGCCACCCTGACGCCCTGGGGAATCGGATGTGCCGATAATGAAGGAATGATAGCTGCCCCTAATCCCTGGGCTACCATACTCAAAATCGTGCTGGTTTCACGAAATTGATAACGCGGCTCCAGCGTCAATCCGGCCCGCTGAAAATGTGCCTGCACCGCAGCAAAACAGCTATTGTCTTCGGGATAGACAATTAACGGTAGGGCGGTGAGCTGCTGCCAGGTTAGCGATTGCTGAGCATAGTCAATCTCTGGCGGCAGCAGCACCCAAAACGGATCGCTCATGAGTTCCCAGCTTTCAAATTCCGCGCTGGTGGGCAAAAAAGTGAGGCCAATATCGGCTTTGCCACAGCGAATTTGCTCTTCTACATAGCCAAAGTCATAGTGCTCAGTAATCGTAACCGCGATTGCCGGATGCTCTTTGTTGAACTGGGCTACGATGCGCGGCAATAGATTGGCCGCCGCGCCCCGAAAGGTGGCAATCCGCACCTCACCGCCCTGAAGCCCCTTGTGCAAATTCGCGGTCTGCTGCATCTGACTCAACAGATGCAATACTTCCCGCGCCTGTTCAGTAATAGCGCTACCAGCAGGCGTTAGCTGAGCACCATGCCGCCCCCGCGCCAGCAAAATCACGCCGAGTTCATCTTCCAGAGTGGCGATCGCATGGCTCACTGTTGGCTGTGTTAATCCCAACTCCAATGCAGCCTCGCCAAAACTACCAAAGTCAGCCACTGCAACTAAAGCCCGAATTTGAGAAAGTTTAGGACCGGCCTGCTGTGACTTGCTCACGGAACTGCCCGATGTGAACTTTTCAAATTATGCCGAAGTCTTTAAGGAACCGCCGCAAAAGTTGTCTGTCCTCCTGGATAAGTGCCGCAATATCTAGGAGCCCATAGGCTTTTCTGACTCAATCGAGAAGGGACATAAAGCCATTTTCATGGAGCCGATACAATCTTGTTTCCCAACGACTGAAAATCTCTACTACCAACGCTCTGTTAAAGCGAAAAAGTATGGATATCCTGATATCACTGACGTTCCTAAAGTTTGTAAACCATCCCTCCATCGCATCGTTTGAGCATTCGCGATCATCCCGGATTGGCTCTATTCATAAGGCCAGATTGTTTATAAATCCCTGATGTCTGCCAAATCTCATGGGTTTACAGACAGACCGTTAACTTTGCTCATGCTCCAGCTAATGACGCGTCCCAAATCCAGAAGCAGCTATTAAGCTGGCAGGGAGCAGTTATCTAAATAGGGCCAGACGAGATGTTTTTTTAGAGGAATACTCTCTGACGCTTAAATTAAATGCTCCGTCAACGTTATAGAAGCCAGTAGACAGTGACGGAAACCTGATCCGAATCTGAGAAAATTTAGCCCAAATCTGAGAGAACCAAACCCTAAATAGGTGTCGCGATGGCCACTCAACCCGCTTAGCTTGCGGCTTCCTTTTTCCAGCTAACAGCCTCTGCTGCCGCAATTGTCTTAGCCAGAAATTGACGGAACGTTTGCGTAAACACCCTATTTAATGCTGTCTGAACGATGCGGACGGGCGTTAAACCTTAAATATGTGGTCACGTGCAATCACGTCTCACTCTCGGCAAACTCAATCAAGTTGATAGCCGAATCATTCAAACTATTTAAGATGCCCCAGCTTCATTGACATATATCCGTTTTTCTTAAACTGACAACCTCTTGTAATATAAATAAGCTGACTATCGGGCTATCGTGTTTAATCACATAGTTACACCTCTCTAAACGACTACTTGGCGAAAAATAGTTCACTCAGAGGGATTTGCTTCCATAGTCCCGAATTTCGCCTCAACTTGCCGATAATACTGTCTGATGTCTAGCAATAAGCAGCGATCGCAAACGCCAATTCATCCATTAGCGACGTTATAAAAGCTTTTCTAATTTACACAATTTCTAATACAATTATTTTGTCTCATTATTCTGTAAGTGAATATAATGCAGATAATTCATTTGCAGAACAATAGGACGGCAGTTTTAGGCTCAGAGTTTATTCTCTATCTGAGGTCTATAGATTAATTTCCTGCATGTAGCAATTGGCAGGTAACTGCGAGATGTTCTCATATTCTGTCGTAACAACTGTAACGGAGAGGCTCCTTCACTGATGGCAAGCACAAAGACGGATGTATTAACAGGTAAGACCCTGTTGCAAAAGGTCAAGGAATTGTCTCATTTGACGAAACGTGAGAAGGCCAGAGAATGTGGCTATTACACGACAACAAAAGATGGGCAAGTACGCGTAGATGTCACTGGATTTTATGATGCCTTGCTGGAGGCCAGAGGCATTCAGCTTGATCCAGACAAAGGCAAAGATGGTCGTGGACGGGAGCCTACGTATCGTGTGAGCGTGCATAAAAACGGTCAAATTGTAATCGGCTCAACCTACACAGAAGAAATGGGGCTGAAGCCAGGTGACGAATTTGAAATCAGGCTTGGCTATAAGCATATTCACCTCAATCAGATGGATCGCTCTGATGACTCTGAGGAGTGATTGATTCTCGCTGAACAGCATTGATCTTGGGTAAGATAAACCAGCACATCCCAGTTTTATCTGTAGCGTGAGTGATTCGCCTATGGGTCAAATGGCGACGTTAAAGCGTGGATGAATTGAAAATTGCTCAGATACTCCCAAGATCAACTTTCCAAAATGAAATTATTGTGAGCAGAATAGGCGCACTTGCTATCAGGTCTAACAAAAGAGTGACAGCTATTTTCCTTGTCAGCAGTTGAGCTAAATTGAGCGCGTATTCGGTGCAGATTTAGCGGATGGAGAGTAAATTGCTTCGCTGCTTATAAAATATTTGCTGAGTAAAAGGCTAATGCTGTCAATGTTTACATAGCTAGCTGTTTTATTCTTGATGTTTGGCGTTGCTAAACGTCGTTAAGAACATGACAAGTCCTCTCTTTTGGTTGATATGCTATTGATCCAAAGATGTGGATTTTTTATTTTATGGTTGATGACGGCTAATCTGCGATTGTCCTCAGTAAGGCTTATCGTCGTAAATTTAATTTTCCAGACCGATACAACATCAATGACAAGTCAAGCGACGTAGTTGTCCAGTGAGCCCTGACGGCATTTCCTTGCCTGAGGAAGCACGCTATTTTGCCTAAAAAAAGAGTTTTAGAGTATTTTTTGCCTAGCTAGCTGCCAAAACGCTGTAGATAAAATTTTGATTAGATGGAACAGGCGTTTAGCACTTTAGCGATTATCAGTGGCTTTTTGGGTGGCTGGCTAGGACTCTGGGGAATTGTGGCTATTCCCTTAGGTTTGAAGCTGGGATGGTGCCCCTTTCGACCAACGCCCCCTGAGCAAAAATTAGCTTTGCTTTTGCCACTTTATCTGTTGGCTCCTATCGTCATCAGCTTTGCCAATCAGCAGTTAGGGCAAACGTGGGCCGATCAGGGATGGGATTGGGCAAGGGCTAGTCTCATCGATGGAATATGGGGATGGGGCATTGCGATCGCAGGACTCAGTTTATTGCTTCTGCTGAAGCGGCGTTTCGGATTAATTTCCTTTGCTGCGCCAGCGATCATTCCACCCGCTGCAGGGCGTCACATCATCCAGGGTTTGGGAAAGCACCTGTTAGCCATGCTGGGATTAGGAATGCTGGGGACAGTGATTGGCGGAGCTGAAGAGATTGTCTTTCGCGGGTGGCTGCAGACTCAACTGGAAATGACGGCGTCTCCCTGGCTGGCGGCAGTCGTCGCTAGTTTGCTGTTTGCGCTGGCCCACTTGATTTGGGATGGACCGGACGGACTCTGGCAACAGCCGGGACTCTGGCTGCTGGGGATGGTGCTGGTGTGGGCTCGCTGGGTCGATGGCGGCATGATCGCCCTGGCTTGGGGCTTGCATGCGGGGTGGGTAACCAGCTTGGCCTACATCGGCGAATTTGTCCAACCCCTGCCCACGGCGGATAAACCGATGTGGCTCACTGGTCGAGCACAGCAGCCCCTAACCGACGTGTTTGATCTAGCCCTGCTGCTGCTTACGGCAATTCTGTTCACCCAATTTTCAATGGGCTAGCCTGAGGAAAAGGGGCTTAGCGTGGCCAATACTACCGGATTTAGGGGCTGCCATCGAGTAAATGAGCCGGTTGCAACTGAGCGCGCAACACTGATTTGCTGATAGGCGATTTGCCAATCAGGACGATGTGCTTGCCACTGGGTCAGCTCAACCTGGGTTTCTAAGGTTGCTAGCGCTAGCACGATCGCACCATCAGGGTGCAGCCTCAGGGCACAAAAATCCAAAATAGCGGTTAGTTGACCCTGACTTCCTCCCACAAAGATGCGCTGGGGATCAGGCAGCTCCGCTAGCGCTGCCGGTGCCTGCCCAGAAACAACGGTGACATTTTGAAGTGCAAAACGCTGAACATTTTGATGAATCAACTCACAACCTGCCGCTGTTTTTTCAATCGCCCATACCTGGGCAGTCGGCACTAATCGGGCTATTTCAATGCTGACGCTGCCGGTGCCCGCTCCAATATCCCAAACGATTTGCTGGGGACGTAGCGCCATTGCAGCGATAATCTGCACTCGCACCTCACGCTTGGTCATCAAACCGGGGCGATCGTCAAAGCTCAAAAAGGCGGCATCAGGAATTCCTAAAACGGGCAGGGTGTGGAGCTCGACCGGTGCGGACCCAACCCGCTGCAAAATAACCACATTCAGTGCGCTAAAGGCCGGTTCCATTGCTGCGGCTAAGGAAAACTGACGCACTTGCTCGTCTGGGCCGCCGAGATTTTCACAGACCCACATTTCATAAGCTGCCGGCAGGGATAAGGATTGCAAGAAGTGGGCGATGGCTCCCGGCGTATGAGTGGGATCGGTGAGGACTGCAATCGGCGATGCCCCCTGCTTAACCGCGGCTGCCAATGCATCTAGTGACCGTCCGTGGGCGCTGATGAGGGTCGCTGATTGCCAAGGTAACTTCACGCGGTTAAACGCCAGCTGAATCGAGCTGACATGGGGATAAAACGTGATTGCTGTTGCCGGAATCACTTGTAGCAGCTGTCGACCCAAGCCAAACAACAGGGGATCGCCAGATGCCAACACCACAACGGTGGCCGGTTGCGGATTTTGCAAATGCTGCTGCAGCCGCTTGGGGAGATCGGTGAGTGGCCAGCGCGGGGCAGGATGCTGAGGAAAATCCCTCAACAGGCGATTGCTGCCGGCTAAAATAGCTGCCTGCTGAATGATTGCCCGAGCGGTAGCTGACAGCCCCGATGCGCCATCCAGCCCCATGCCCACCACTTGAATCGGGGTCATGGCAGTGCTTCCCACGCCAGCACTAAGAGCGCATTGACAATCGCCGCTGCCACGGTTGAACCGCCCTTGCGTCCCTCGACTCGAATTTGGGGCA
>JBCCNE010000364.1:0-5392 GCA_039026015.1 Cyanobacteria bacterium P01_C01_bin.70
CCGACCCATTCAATTAACTTATTCAGCGCAGCGGCAACGGTGCCAACTTCGTCCTCACTGGAGATGTTTACCCGTAGGTCAAAGTTTTCGTCGCGGATGACCTGCTGAGCCAATCTTTCTACCAACTTGAGTGGGCGGTTAATGGCGCGGCTTATAATCAACGCCAACAGCACCGCCACTACCAGCGAAGCCACGGTACTAACTAAGATGATTTGGTTGCGCAGGTCATTGGCCGCAAGTACCGCTATTTGGGCTTTGATATACTCTTCACGGCTCGTTTCAATCAGACCAGAGAGCTCGTCGGAGATGCCATCGTAGGTGATCGCTAACTCGCTGTTGGTAAAGGCGAGAAGCCGCTGCTGGGTGGCTTCAATCTCGGCAGGGGTGTTCAGGCTAGTGGGGGCAAGAGCCTCTACCAAACCCATCAGCTCTTGCGCATACGTAGTGGCGACTCCGTCATAGGCCTGCATAAAGTCAATCACTTCGGCCTCGAAGTCATCATTCTGCGACGCTTGCGCTCCTCCTTCTTCTAGGAAAGTATTAATGTCAATCCAGTATTGTTCAATAGTGGCGGCATGCTCAAGGATATGGCTGTATTCGTCCTGAAAATCTTCAGGGAAGGCGCTCAGGGGAATCAACTGTTGCTGGTGGGTACGCGCCTGTAACACTGCTGCTTGCAGGCCAGAGAGCAGGGACATTTTGGTCTGGGCATGGTCCTGTTGGGCTTGAGCTTGGGACTGAAGTTGATTGCCGATGAGCACGCCCATGGTCGTGCCGATAACGGATACACCGAGCGCAACGGAGTACCCTAAGCTGACCTTGTGGGCAACTTTTAACCGATCCAACCACTTCGGAGCTGGCAGCGAGAGCTTATGCTTCGCCGTAGGTTCAAATAATTTTGCGATCACAGCGGTCTGTACTCAGTTACGGCAGAACGGAGATGACTTTAGAGCTATTGAAGTTGGCCTAAAGTTTTAGAACAATCTTTTTCTGAAGATGCTGGGGCAGGGCTAGGGAGATGCTTCAGGGCAATTAATTTATTTTCAGTATGCCCAGTTCTAAATTAAATTGATAATCTAAGAGGCTGTGCAGAGAAAAAATCAGCTCTATTCTTGGCTGCCTACCATACGCTTAGATTTCGGCAGAAAGTCCTAGCAGCGTTGACTAAGATAAGAAGAATCTTATATCAACTGAATTTTGTAACATCTCGAATTTAGTGGCCTGGAATGGCATTCCCACATATGAGAAAGCTTCGATTGGGGTACTGCATAGCATTAACTAACGTAGAGAAGCTCGCGTCAGCCGTCTAAGTTGATGTGGCAACGGTTGTTACAACTCTTCCTAATCAAACCATTAGCAGTCCGACAAACATCCTTTCAATAACGCCTACCGCTGCTCAATAGGTTCAAATTCCGGGTATGAAGGAGCAGAAAATATAGGTGACATTGGGTGGAAATTAGCCCAGAATCTCAATCATTAGTTGCACATTACATCATTAGCTTTTTCTGCTCCAGCGCATGTTGATGGTGCTGGTCTGGGGAGATGACATGATCCAGCCTGAGGCGTTTAATATCGTCGTAAGTTCACTGCTGAAGAATTTGATTGCGAGCGGGGGCCTTGATGAAAGCAGGGATATGCTTGTCTTTGGCCATCAGTCGCTGAGAAATTTCTCGACTTGGCTGGGTGTACCAATACCCAAACTCGCCCGTGTAAAAGCCAGTCAACCCCGTTTTTGTGTCTGGATTGGGGGGCGATATGAGGTGGAAGCAACTAGGAGCAACAATTTGAGCCTGCCCAACTGTCATGGTCTCGACGATATCTTCTCGCCCCCACATGCCCCGCTGCACAGAATGCGCAAATCGTTCCCCATAACCCAGCGGCGCAGCCGCGAATTCCTGGGAGGTGCGATCGTTCATTCGCAGAAAGGCTTTCCAGAATAGCTGCCCAGTGATAGCTTCCGCAAACTCATATCCGTAGGCCTTAATTAAGGAAGCATAGGACTGTACCGCCAGTAGTATCCCAACACCATACTTTCTGGCAACGGATGCTTTAATTGCGAAATATGGGGAATTACCGCAAGAGCCAGTAGCCCAAAACAAGCTTTGGTACCGCATATACCAAAAGCATGAAATGGAAAAGACGGTACTTGAGGCGCAGAAGAATTTTCTGCTTATGCGCGAAATGACAGCTACGACTACCATCCTCATAGTGGTATTAGCCTTTATTGGCTGGTTTCTGTTTTCAGAATGGCGTTTGCTGGCTTATTACATTGCCGGTTTATCTGTGTCGGCTGCACTGACAGCAACAGCGGGCAGAAACTATGGTGAGCGGCTTGTCACCAATGTCTTGTCGATAGATTCGACAGATTGAGAATAAGCCTTTGTGAATCGAAAAGACTGATCAGCGAACATACATAATCACATTTCCCTGCCAATTCGCTTGGACACACTAAAATAGCCTGATGGCAAGAGGTGACAGCCATGCTAAGAGGCTAGGCACCGCATTAAACTTGGGCACATCGACCCAGCTGTATCGAGTAGAGAGCGCATGATCACTGGTGAACTCAAGTCCAAAGTCGATAAGCTATGGACCACCTTTTGGAATAACGGCATTAGCAATCCTCTGTCAGTGATTGAGCAGATCTCGTATCTGCTGTTCATCAAGCGGTTAGATGATCTGGAGCAGGCGAAGGAGCGTAAAGCGCAGCGGCTAGATCGCGAGATTGAGAGCCCGACTTTTGGGCCAGGACAGCAGCATATCCGCTGGTCGCATTTCAAGAATCTGGATGATGCGGAGGAAATGCTGCGGATTATTCGGGATGAGGCGTTCCCGTTTATCAAGGACATGAGGAGCTTTGCCAAAAGCAGCACCTATGCCAAGCACATGCGGGATGCGGTGTTTCTGATTGCCTCTCCAGCGCTGCTGGCAGCGGTGATTGAGCAGATTGAGAACATCCCGATGGAGAATCGCGATACCAAGGGCGACCTCTATGAATACATGCTCTCGAAACTGAGCACAGCGGGTACGAACGGGCAGTTTCGGACCCCGCGCCACATTATCAAGATGATGGTGGCATTGCTGGCTCCTGGCCCGCGCGATATTATCTGCGATCCGGCCTGTGGGACGGGTGGTTTTCTGGTCGCGGCGGCGGAATATGTGCGCAAGCTGCAGGATGCGGAGGGCAATCAAGTGCTAAATGCCCCCGGCAATCTGGAGCATTTCAACACCCAGATGTTCCATGGCTTTGACTTTGATGCCACGATGTTGCGCATCGGCAGCATGAACCTGATGCTGCACGGCATTGAACAGCCGATTATTGAAGCGCGGGATTCCTTGTCGGAAGACCACGCCGGGGTAGAGGACAGTTTCACGATAATCCTGGCAAATCCGCCATTCAAGGGGTCGGTGGAAAAGTCCACGATCGCCAAAGACCTGACCAAGACCATCAAAACGACCAAGACCGAGCTGCTGTTTATCCCGCTGTTTTTGCGGTTGCTGAAGACGGGCGGTAAGGGGGCGGTGATTGTGCCGGATGGGGTGCTGTTTGGTTCCTCGAAGGCCCACAAGGATATGCGCCAGATTTTGGTGGAAGAACACAAGCTGGATGGGGTGATTTCCATGCCGTCGGGGATGTTCAAGCCCTATGCGGGAGTCTCCACGGCGATCCTGGTTTTCACCAAAGTGGGGGTAAAGGAACAGGGTACGGATGCGGTGTGGTTCTATGACATGGCGGCGGATGGGTATTCGCTGGACGACAAGCGGCAACCCGTAGCGGATAATGACATCCCCGATATTTTGCAGCGCTGGCAAGAGCGAGACCCGACCAAAGATATCGATCGCAAGGCCAAGGCATTCTTTATCCCCCGCGAGGAGATTAAAGCCAATGCCTATGACTTATCCATTAACCGCTACAAGGAAATTGAGTACGAGGAGGTGCATTACGATCCGCCCAAGGTGATTTTGCAAAGGCTACGATCGCTCGAAGCTGAGATCCGTCAGGATCTGGACACTTTGGAGGAAATGTTGGGATGAGCGATCGCGACGGGGTACCGGAGGCCGATCGCCCCACTGACGAGGAAATTTGGCGAAAAGTCGGACAAATCGCCATCGCCTATCACCTTTTAGAATGTGATAAGTGCGCGATCGCGCTGGCTCAGTGGTTACGGGCAAGGGGCCTTGAGGGCACCATTCTCCGGTTGAGAACTCGACGCCGAACGGAGGTCTTTATTACCAGCAAACGTTATGGCAACGAAGAATCCATCACGGAGAATGGCACCCATTACAGAGTTGAGGTGCGCGGGCGCGTGTTTGACAGCTTAGGGCGCGAGGGACTGACACGAGCGGATTGGCTAGACGACTTTCAGTGCATCAGTGGTCGATTTCTCCTTGAAGAGATTACACTTTCAGACCTTTTGACAATGGGGGACACAGGCAATGTCGACGGTATTTAACCTCTTAGACCGGATTCAAAAAAGCCCCGGCATGTATCTGGAGTATCCCTCGGTGAATGCGCTGTTTATGGTGTTGAATGGCTATGAAATTGCCCGCAGTGAGCTGGGGACCGAACTGATGGCAGAAGAGGAGCGGTTTTATGAGGAGTTTCAGCCGTGGCTGCAGCAAAAGCTGGGGGTGAAATCGGTCACCTCTTGGGCGAAGCTGATTATGTTGTCTTGCCATGATGAAAAGACGGGTTTCGAGAAGTTCTTTGAGCTATTGGATGAGTTTCGCAATCAAGACCGCGATCGGGAGTTAATCAGTGCTTGATTCATTGGCTGAGAACTATGTTAGATTTGCATCCCATCAAAACTGAGTCTGAGTATGAAGCGGCTTTGGAAGCAGTTGAGTCACTTCTGGAAGCACCTCCAGAGACACCCGCAGCCGAGCGTCTGGATTTGCTGTCTACGTTGATTGATGCCTATGAACGGGAACACTTTCCGATCGCTTTACCCGATCCGATTGCCGCAATTCAGTATTATCTGGAGAGCCGAGGACTGGAAACTCAAGCCCTAGTCCCCATCATTGGCAGCGAAGAACAGGTGCATCAAGTGTTGAACCGCCAACAGCCCCTTTCGGTAGAGATGATTCGGCAATTGCACAAAACCTGCAACATTTCGGCAGAGGTGCTGATTCAGCCCTATGGGTTGGAACCGTTATCGGCATAGCAAAGATTTAGAGGTAACCACACCATGACCCTCACTACGGCCCCGATGAGTTTGGCAGACTTTTTTGCCTATACCGAAGAGACTGAAATCCGCTACGAGTTGGAGAACGGAGCGCTGTGTGAAATGCCGCCAGAGAGTGACCTGAATCGCCGAATTACCTCTTTTTTGTTTGCCTATTTTCTACGGGCTGGTATTGCCCCCGAGTTTTTGAGCATGAAAACTGAGGTGGC
>JBCCNE010000365.1:0-5387 GCA_039026015.1 Cyanobacteria bacterium P01_C01_bin.70
GTGTTATTTTCGATGCAAGAGGCGGATCTCCGATGGCCATTCTGAATCGGTTTTTGCATTTCTTGAAGCTGCTCGAAGCGCTGGTTGAGTTCGGCGAATTTTTAACCACGCCTGCGGGCACCACCCTGATTTTTTGCCTGCTAAGCTATCAGGCCCTATGCCTGATCGGCTGCAATGTCGGTACGGCAGCCATTCTGGCGAGCACGGCGGCGCTGACGGTTTACGGCACAGCTGATCACTCCGCGAATTAACGTCTACTGGTGGCTGCAATCTTGACCTAGCGAGGCCAGTGAAGTCCACTTCGAGGGCTTGGTTTGGCAGGCTTCCCTCACCGGTTCAGCTTCTAGCTAATGATTAGCAAGCGCTCTAGGGCGCGTCATCAATTAAATCCAGAATGCTTGCTGCATAGGCATTACCGCGCCCGCCCTGAAAAATCCGCTAGGGGCTGAAGTGCTTTCAGCATAAGGATTCGAGCGTTAAATGATGACAGCCCCTAGGCAGCAATCTTGACTTGGCGATCGCTCGTCTCGTATCCCAGCTGAAGGTCGATTGTCCGTCTGTTGGCTTAATTACCCACCAATCACATAGTCCTTGACCAGTTTGAGCGATCGCGTTTAATCACCTACATCGGTATCCTTGCTCTCCGGCTCGGCATACTTTTCGGCAATAATCGCAGCGATCTCGGCTGTCTCCGCCAAAGCTGCTTCTCAAACGCGTTTTCAAACGCGATTGGTTCATTGACGGCATAACACTGCAGTGCTGCCAACTCGCCGCTGAACAGGCGGTCCTCTTCGTAGGGACTGCGATCGCCCCCGGCGCCATGCCATTGACGCCCTTCACTAGCTCCATCCCCTTGAGCCCGTCTACGGGTACCCCGACCGATTTTCCCTGCAGAGCCTCTAGGGTCGTCAGACCGCTATCGGGCAACGTTGACCTTCCAATCTAGCTGCATCACTCAGCTGTCAGCCCCCGTAGCCGCAGCCATCAGCAGCAGTCATAAACGATTGAATCCCACAGTCGTCATACCCGCGCCCAAAGAATAGGCCAAAAACGAACGACGATGCATGTTCGATACCTCACTACAGCAACGAACCCATTACTCTGGGAATGGCCAACCGCTATGGCGATCGCAACTGTACCCAGGTGAATTCCTGGTAAGCGTAGATGATGCTGATCTTCCCATTGTTGACTTTTCACAGACGTCGCTGGCTCTAAAAGTAGTGGGCATTACGCTACTTCATTTACTTCTCGTCGCCACTTAATCTGTCACCCTGTCACCCACCTCCCTCACCGCTGCCATGAAAATCCTCGTTCTCAACGCCGGTTCCAGCAGCCATAAGGCCGCCCTCTTCGATTTTGACCAGGGACAAGCGGCCCGGTGGCAGTCGCAACTCGATTGGACACACACCTCAGGCAGTGTGGAACTCAAGGCCGCAACCGCTGACGGTCGCCAACATCGAGATGTGCTAGAAACTCAGGACAAGATTGTCGGTCTGCGCTGGATGCTCGATACGCTAGTGAATAGCCCAGTGCAAATCTTGTCAAGTCTGGACGAAATTCAGGCGGTGGGGCATCGCGTCGTGCATGGCGGACGCGACTATCAGCAAAGCACCCGCATCGCCCCTGCCGTTAAAGACACGATTCGAGCGCTGTTTTCCCTAGCGCCATCTCATAATCCCGCCAATCTGCAGGGCATCGAAGCGATCGAGGCAATTTTGGGAGATATTCCCCAGGTTGTCGTCTTTGACACAGCCTTTCACGCCCAAATGCCCGCCGCCGCCAGCACCTATGCTGGCCCTTACGAGTGGACTCAAAAAGGCATTCAGCGCTACGGCTTTCACGGCATCAGCCACCGCTACGTAGCTCAGCGAGCGGCTGCGCTGATGAACAGAGATTTACAAAATCTAAAACTGATTACCTGTCATTTAGGCAATGGTTGTTCCCTAGCGGCAGTGCGCGATGGCATCAGCATCGACACAACGATGGGCTTTACGCCGCTAGACGGCCTGATGATGGGCAGCCGCTCTGGTTCAGTCGATCCCGGTGTGTTGCTATATCTGATGCGCCACGACAGCCTGACTGCCGATGAGCTTGATGGACTGCTGAACAAGGCATCCGGGCTTAAAGGCATCTCTGGCGTATCTAACGATATGCGCCAGGTGCTGGAAGCCGCCGCCTCAGGAAGCGCGGCCCCCGCCTCCCAACACGAGAATCGCGCTCAACTCGCCTTTGACATGTTTATCCACAGTCTGCGACGACACATCGGCGCCATGCTTGGGAGCTTGGGTGGACTAGACGCTCTCGTCTTTACCGCTGGCATTGGCGAAAACAGCCCTGATATTTGGCAAGCCGCCTGCTCCAGTTGGGACTTTATTGGACTCTCGCTCCACACCGACTCTTTGCAGCGCTGCCCAGACGACCAAGATATCGCCGCCCCCGACTCCCAAGTCAGAATCTTCGTGATTCACACCCAGGAAGAGTGGGCGATCGCCCAAGACTGCCTCAACATCCTATCCTCTTGAACAAAAGGCAGAGTTCAGAGTTCAGAATTCGGCATTCCAAATAGGTTCTTGGTGCTTGGTTACCTACTATTTCACCCGCTCCATCACGCCATCGCTCACTTACCCAGCCACCCAGCCACGCTTCTCTACCGTCGCATGGCCATGACAATTCGCAGCACGTACCAGAACAGGAGGGCAATTGAGGCAAACAGCTCTAGTGATGCGGCGACATGCTGATCGGTGGAATAGTGATGCATCACCTTTGAGGTGTCGTACAAAATCGCGGCGCTGGCGAAGATCACCATAGCCCCTGAGAAGAGCAGTCCCAGCGTAAAGCCAAAGATGAAGCTACAGATAATCAGTCCTAAAGCAATGAAGCTGCCAATTGTGAGAAAGCCTCTCAGGAAAGAAAAGTCTTGGCGAGTCGTGAAGGCGATCGCCGTCAGCCCCCCAAACAGCACCAGCGTTAGTCCCGCCGCAATGGGGATAACGTCACCGCCAACATAATAGGCGGCGATGTAGAGCAATGGCGCAAAGATGAGCGCTTGTGCCGCGACATAAATGCCTAAGCCCAGATATTGCTGTTCGCCCGATTTGGCTCCAGCAATGAGGCTGCGGGCCACCCAGCCTAAAATGGCAAAGCCACCCAAAATTGCCAGCCACATAAACCGGCTGCCGGCCAAAAAATTGGTCAGGGCCCCGGCAATGCCCGTCGTAAACAAGATGAACTCGAGCGCGATAAATCCCGCAACGGCTCCGGCTAAATGAGTATAGGTACGACGAATAAAGTCAGCGCGATCGCTTGGACGCGCCTGAGCAACAGTAATCATAAGCAACTCCGCTAAAACAACAATTACAAAGCATTGGCAAGGCTTGCATAAGGCATTCAGGTCATCACGTGACCGCTCAGCTTTTCCAGTATGTCAACCCCTCACCGCGAATGTCAGGATTTATCGCGCATTCTTAAACTCATACCAATATAGGGAGCGCGCTCAATTCTTTATAATGAGAAGTCACTGTCGCCGTTTATTTTGATTGACGCCCGTGACTCAGACGCCTATTTCCCCATCTTCTGTTGCCAAGACTGCCCATAGCCCTCTATCGGCTGAGGCGTTAGCGATTTCAGCTCGACCAGACCCCCTCGGTCGATTTGGTCAATTTGGGGGCAAATACGTGCCCGAGACCCTGATGCCAGCGCTCGCAGAGCTGGAAGAGGCTTATTATCGCTATCGCGACACCGAAGACTTTAAAGCTGAGCTGACTGGCTTGCTCAAGGATTACGTGGGCCGAAAGACGCCGCTTTATTTTGCCGAACGGCTGACGGCTCACTACGCTCGACCCGACGGCAGTGGGCCACAAATCTATCTCAAACGTGAAGATCTAAACCACACCGGCGCGCACAAAATCAACAACGCCCTAGGACAGGTCCTCCTCGCCAAGCGCATGGGCAAGGAGCGGGTCATTGCCGAAACCGGCGCCGGACAGCATGGCGTAGCGACCGCAACGGTGTGTGCCCGGTTTGGCATCAAGTGCGTTATCTACATGGGCGTGCAAGATATGGAGCGGCAGGCGCTTAACGTTTTTCGGATGCGACTGATGGGCGCTGAGGTCAGCCCGGTCACAGCCGGGACGGGAACTCTGAAGGATGCCACCTCCGAAGCGATTCGTGATTGGGTCACCAATGTTGAAACCACTCACTATATTTTGGGGTCAGTGGCGGGTCCCCATCCCTATCCGATGATTGTGCGTGACTTTCACGCGGTGATTGGGCAGGAAACGCGGGCTCAGTGTCAGGAACACTGGCAGGGCTTACCGGACATTCTCCTGGCCTGCGTGGGCGGCGGTTCAAACGCGATGGGGCTCTTCCACGATTTTATTGAAGATAAATCCATCCGCCTAATTGGCGTGGAAGCAGAGGGCGAGGGGGTGCTTTCTGGCAAGCATGCCGCCACCTTGACCCAAGGCCGCGTTGGCGTTTTACATGGGGCCATGAGCTATCTGCTGCAAGACAGCCACGGTCAGGTGCAAGAAGCGCATTCCATTAGCGCGGGGCTGGACTATCCCGGTGTGGGGCCGGAGCATAGCTATCTCAAAGAGATTGGTCGGGCGGAATACTACAGCGTTACCGATCAGCAGGCGTTAGAGGCGCTGCAGTTAGTGTCGCAACTAGAAGGCATCATTCCGGCTTTGGAAACGGCCCATGCCTTTGCCTATCTAGAAACCTTGTGTCCTCAGCTAGGCGGGAATCCCTATATTGTGATCAACTGCTCGGGACGGGGTGACAAAGATGTGCAAACCGTGGCCAAAGCCCTGGGGAATCTATCGTGAACGAAGTGCTGACTCCAGAGATGTTTGAGGTCTGCGATCGCGATCTATCCGATGCTCTCCTCGAACGCTATCTCGCTGCCGACGCGATCGCTGTTGATACCGAAACGATGGGGCTGCTGCCCTGGCGCGATCGCCTTTGCTTAGTGCAGCTCTGCGACGGCTCTGGCTACGTCTCAGTCGTTCGCATTGAACTAGGTCAAACGGCTGCCCCCCATCTCAAACAGCTGCTTGAAACCCCTACGATCAGCAAAATCTTTCATTTTGCGCGGTTTGATCTGGCCACCCTAAGGCATCATCTGGGAATTGTTGTCAGCCCCATCTTTTGTACTAAAGTCGCCAGCAAACTGAGTCGCACCTACAGCCCCAAACATGGCCTGAAGGAGCTGGTAAGAGAAGTTTCAGGGGTAGAACTGGACAAAACCCAGCAGAGTTCTGACTGGGGTAACGCCATGAATCTTTCAGAAGAACAGCTACGATATGCTGCCAATGACGTGCGATATCTGCATCAGATTCGCCAATCCCTGACCGACATGTTGAAGCGAGAAGGCCGCTGGCAAC
>JBCCNE010000366.1:0-5377 GCA_039026015.1 Cyanobacteria bacterium P01_C01_bin.70
GGCTACCTCAAAGTTTGGGGCTTGGAGTCATAACCAGGTTTAACGACGTCGTCTTCGAATGGCGGCTGCGGGCTAAAAGCTCTGCTGATTCGGAGTTTACTCTCGACCTGCAGTCTACTTTGCCTGATGCACAAAAAAATTGGGGTGAACTGAGTTGACGCTCTTGGCTTCCGTTGATACCTTTTAAGGAGAAATCAATTTTTGACCAATTTTATGGTTTACAGCGCAGAGCGATTTTATTTTTGGTTTTTTAGAGGGGTTCACTGGATGTGAGTTTGGCTTTTGCTGAAATCCTCTAGTGAACCGCAGACAAGGCTCTGCGGTTTTTGCGTTTTCAGGGTATTCGCTAGTCAATTAGGTTTTGCCAACATGTGTTGTACGGCTCCAGCTAACTGGTTTTACAGCTTTTTCTTTTTCACTGGGACACGCTCCGGGTGACTAGGCTGACATGCCCTGTTAAGAGACCCCCGGAGCGCCCCAAGCGCCTCGGGGGTTTTTAAATCGCTCAATTTTTTAGCATCAATTTTTCATTCCCTTTATCACCGTCATTCAACAAGGAATTTCACCATGCAAGACGCTAAGCTAACCGCTAAAGCTCACGACGCTCACAGCACCATCATCCGCTTGACCGACTCGGTCACGGTAGGCGGCAGCAATCTGTTGATTGTGGGCGGCCCCTGCTCAGTCGAAAGCCTAGAGCAGATGGAAACTATTGCTACTCGCCTCGGTCAAAGTTCCATTCAAGCCCTCAGAGGCGGCGTATATAAGCCTCGGACCTCTCCGTATGCCTTCCAGGGGCTCGGCGAAGCCGGGCTGACAATTTTAGACCGTGTCCGTCGTCGCTATCGGCTGCCCGTCATCACGGAAGTGATGGCAATTCATCAAATTGAGGCGATCGCCGCCCACGCAGACGTGCTGCAGGTAGGCAGCCGCAATATGCAAAATTTCGACCTGCTTAAAGCCCTCGGCGAAATCGATAAGCCTGTCGTGCTGAAGCGGGGCCTGGCCGCCACCGTACAAGAGTTCGTTATGGCGGCAGAATATATTGCTGCCCACGGCAATCCCAATATCATTCTCTGTGAGCGGGGCATTCGCAGCTTCGACAATTACACTCGCAACGTGTTGGATCTCGGCGCAGTTGTGGCGCTCAAGCAGATCACTCATCTGCCGGTGATTGTTGATCCGAGCCATGCGGCCGGTAAAAGAGAGCTAGTGCCCAGTTTGGCAAAAGCCGCGATCGCGGCGGGAGCTGATGGTCTGATAATCGAATGTCACCCCGTGCCTGAAAAGTCCGTCTCTGATGCTCGCCAAACCCTTTCGCTTGAAGAGATGGCCGCCTTGGTCGATAGCCTGCGCCCAATTGCCATTGCCGTCGGTCGAGCAGTGCCGGCTGCGATTGGCGATCGCGAGCCAGTTTTGGTGTGAGGTTGGCAGGGCTTTGGGACGATGGGGGGGACGAAGCCTGCCCAGAGGGCTTTAGAGTCTCATTCTTAGTTCTTGGTTCTTGGTTTTCCGAACTCTAAACTCCGAATTCCGCACTCCGCATTCTACCCAGGCAAGAGAATGCCAATTCGCTGCTCATAAAATTTCCGTAGTCTGCAAGCGATAAATGCATTTAGAAGAAATATCCGCGTTAGTCTGGGAGGAAGAGTAGTGTTCTTCTGGCGGTATAGCGGCGTCTGCAGACTAAGCCGTCAGTCGATAATCTGCTGCTCAGTTTTTCAGTTACAGACTCGATATTGCTCCTGGAAAAACTGCTTTATGCAGGGGGCTCGTGCCTGAGGCTGAATATTTTTCTATGGACTTATTGGCTGGCAACGGTTGTATCGAGTTATGAATCCCATCACTCAGCTCAAAGCGAAACTTCCTTCTCCCCTGCGGCGGTTGGCTGATTTAGCCTACAACTACTGGTGGAGTTGGACGCCCGATCGCATGTCGCTGTTCAGTACGATTGAGCCGACTGTCTGGCAGGACTGCTACCATAACCCGGTCGCACTTCTGGAAGCGGTATCTTACGAACGCCTGTCGCAAATTGCTGAGAATCCTGACTATCTAAAACGGCTGCAGGTGCTGGCCAACCAGTTTGATGCGTATATGCGCGATCGCTCGACCTGGGGCAAGCGCATGGCCCCCCATCTCACGCCCGAAGATCCCGTTGCCTACTTTTGCTTGGAATACGGCATTCACGAATCGCTGTATACCTACTGTGGCGGGCTTGGGGTATTGGCGGGCGATCACCTTAAATCAGCTTCTGATCTGGGAGTTCCCATGGTTGGGGTGGGGCTGCTCTACCGGCAGGGATATGTCTGTCAAAAGCTCAATCGCAGTGGCTGGCAAGAGGATTTCTACCGCGACAATGACTTTGAGCATATGCCACTAGAGCTGGTACGCGATGAATATGGTCAGCCCGTTACGGTGAAAGTGACCGTGCGCCAGCGGACGGTGCGGGTACAGACTTGGAAGGCGCGGGTGGGTCGCGTTGATCTTTATTTATTGGATGCTGATCGCCCCGACAATGATCCGATTGATCGCAAACTGACCGGGCAGCTCTACGGCGGCAATCGCGAAACTCGGCTGGCGCAGCAAATCTTGCTTGGCATTGGCGGTGTTCAGGTGCTCTATGCGTTGGAAATTGAGCCCTCGGCTTACCACATTAATGAGGGCAGTTCAGCATTCGCGCTGCTGGAGGTCGTCCGGCAGGAGATGGAATACTCCGGCAGTTCATTTGCTGAAGCCCAAGAATGGGTGCGCGATCGCTCCGTATTCACGACTCATACACCCGTGACTGACGGTAATAATGCCTTTTCTGCCGATATGATGGACTCCTTCTTTGGACATTACTGGCCACAACTGGAGCTAGAGCGCGAAGAATTTCTGAATCTCGGGGCGCGCCGCATCGGCGATCCGTGGGAACCCTTTAGCCTCTCGGTGCTGGCGTTGCGGATGACCCGTCAAGCCAATGCGGTGAGTCGCCGCCACGGAGAAGTTTCCCGGGAGATGTGGCAGATCTTGTATCCTGACCAATCGGCGGAGCAGGTGCCTATTGGCCACGTCACCAATGGCGCCCACCTGAGTAGCTGGACGGCACCGCTGCTGGTGGACCTTTACAATCAGCATTTGGGTAAAGACTGGGCACAATTGCTGAGTGAGACTACGAATCCTCGACAGACTGCTGAACTGCCGCTCACCAGTCAAGAGCTTTGGCAAGCCGTGGATGCCATTCCCGAACGTGAGCTATGGCGACGACACTGCATTCTTAAAGAGCGTTTGATTGCTTACACCCGTTCTAGAGTGATGGCCTCACGGCTAGAGCGCAAAGAAGCTAAGGACGACATCATGGCGGTTGACCGGCTGCTTGACCCCAACGTCTTGACCCTGGGCTTTGCTCGACGGTTTAGCCCGTACAAGCGAGGTGCCCTAGTCTTTAAAGACTTGCAGCGGGCAATTCGCATTTTCTCTAACGCGCGCCGGCCGATTCAGATTATCTTTGCGGGTAAGGCTCGTTCCGGCGATGACGAAGGCAAACGCATTATTCAGCGGCTGATGGAGTGGTGTCGTCATCCGGCTCTGCGCGATCGCGTGGCCTTTATCGAAGATTACGATATGTTCACCGCCAAGCTGATGGTGCATGGGGTTGATGTGTGGCTCAACACGCCGCGTCGACCGACTGAAGCCTGTGGCACTAGCGGTCAAAAAGCCGCTTTTAACGGAGTAATTAACGTTAGCGTAGCGGATGGCTGGTGGTGTGAAGCCCATCGACCTGGGCGGGCGGGCAAGCCCGGCAATGGCTGGACAGTGGGGGAAGAGATCGACACCAGCGACCAAGAGCATCAGGATCAAATTGATGCCGACTCGCTCTATACTCTGCTAGAGCGAGAAATCGCGCCGGTCTTCTATGATCGCGATCGCCACGGCATTCCCCACAAGTGGATTGCCATGATGAAGGCGTCAATTCGTACCAATGCTCCCAGATTTAACAGCGATCGCATGGTGGCCGAGTACGTCACGCAGGCTTATTTGCCCGATGCCGCTGCACCCTCGCTCAAGACCGGCAATGTTGCCTAAGGCGCGTTGTCAACTCACTACCGCTGCCGTTAGGAATGCCCCTGACCATGCCCCCATTCATTGAGCCCGCTAAGAGGCTAGCTCCTGTGAAAGAAAGGATTAGACCACTAATGATGACAGTTCCTGCCTCCGGAAAATAATCCATGATGATCTGGGAAGCTGACTGCTATCGTCGTCCGCTCAAAGATGCTGACGGCCATCCGCTTTGGGAACTGCTGATCTGCGATCGCGCCTTTCAGTTCACCTATGGTGCCATGGCGCCTCAAAAAGCCGTGAACAGTCGCTGGTTACAACAGCAGCTGGAAACTGCGCTACAAAAATCTGGGCAAGTTCCTGAAGCAATTCACGTCTTTCGGCCTCAGTGCCTCTCACTGCTGCAGGCCGCTGCCCAGCCGCTCAACTTAACCGTGGCGGCGACCCGTTTTACGCCAGTGGTGCAGCGCTGGTTGGTGCAGCGCTCGCAGTGGTACCCAACCCAACCCAACTATTCCGGTGAGCCTTACGAGCCGATTGCGTTGGAAAGACCAGCTCCGGTGCCCATTCCTGAAGATCTCTGGGGCGAGCAGTGGCGCTTTGGCAGTTTGTCGGCGCAAGATTTTCAAGAAAGCTTAATTCATGAGCCCATCCCGTTTACCTCAGTACCAGAAGACTGGCTGCCGTTAAAAGTGGGATTGCCCAGTACCGCCTCCATTCCTGGGGTGATTATTGATGCCGGTCGTACCGCCCTGCCGCTGTGCCAGTGGCTGCAAGGGCAGCAGCCCGCTGCGTTAAATTACATTCCTGGGGCCCCCGACGGCGTTATCCTCGAAGCGGGGCTGGTTGATCGCTGGGTGCTCACCACCTTTGAAGACGAGCAGGTCGCGGTCGCCGGTCGCCACTTTAGCGAGCGCCAGCAGCAGTCTCAGGGACTGCACTTTTTACTGGTGCGTCCCGATGATTCAGGCGTCACCTTTACAGGACTCTGGCTGCTGCGCTCATAAAGATTACGCTTCCAGCAAAACGCCGCAAAGTTCATAGCTTTGCGGCGTTTAATTGATGTATGGGAACAAGAGCGCAGTCGCAAATATCGACAATCCTTTAAAAACCCCGGCGCGAAATCATTTTTTCAAGAGTGGCCTGGGTTTGATGCAGTAAGTGTTCACGGCGATCGCTATTCTGAGTCAGAGAAGGTACGAGATTTCTAGCCTGTAACGTCATGTGTAGTTGCAGATGAGCGACGTAATCACTGCATGCTTCACGGTTAGAATCAATGCCCTCATTGAGATCGTTAGAAGGTGCCTGCACGTTATCACTCTCCCTATTACAGAATTCA
>JBCCNE010000367.1:0-5371 GCA_039026015.1 Cyanobacteria bacterium P01_C01_bin.70
CCCTTGCCTAGAATTGAAACGTAAATTGCAAGGGACATCTGCAAGATGAATATGTTAAATAATCCTTCTAATCCTTCTTCTATTAGTTCTGGCTCCTCTGGAAGCCACGATAATTTGACTTCTTTTTATCAGAATATCCAAGCTGAAGCTCGTCTACAGCAGTACCGGATTGAGCAGCAACAGCAAGAGATTCGTTCTCTAAAAGAGAAGGTGCAAGTGCTTGAACTTCACAAGGCAACTCAACTTGGTCAGGATAAAATTGTGGGTTTCATGGTGGGCGCGATTGTCTTATCACTGTTGAGTTTAGCGACCTCTATTTTCTTCTCGCCTCCAGAAGACAGAAAACTCGCTCAGAATCCTGGCCTGATTCAGGCGCAACAGGTGATTAGAACCTAGGCACCAATTCTCTATTTCCCAATAAGCCTAAAAGTCTTTCAAACCTTTTCCAAATAAAGCTTTAGCGAGCTTTAGTCAGACCTAACAAACGCGTCTAGTAAAGCCTCAGCCGTGACTGATGCCCCCTTCAAATATCCGGTTACAAAAACGCTAACAGAGGTCGAACTGATGGATCACAATTTCACCAGGTCAAGTCTATTCGTAAACCACTCTGGTCTACGCACTTAAACATTCGTAGCTAGGTCGCCAGACTTTTCCCATAGCCAGCAAGCTCAGCTTTTAGCGTCGCCTAGTGTTGACGTTCGGCCTCTAGTTGAGCCGTAGACTCTGCCAGCGTTACTAAAAGTTCATTAGGCATAAGCAACTGTGCTCCCGTGCGCAACCAGTAGGGGCTCATGAGTTCGCTTCCTCAGCTAGCCGGAGAGCAAAGCGCTGACTGGTATTGTCTGCGATCGGGAGATATTCATCTTCCTGCAAACAGCCATTCAAAAGCTAATTCACAATCCATTCGCGATGCTCATATTCATAATATGTGGGCACGTTGTATTGGCATATAGCATCAATAGCTTTAGGCATTTGTTTAGGCTTTTTGCACACAAAGCCAAGAAGAGCGCCATTTGCTTTTAGGGTTAAACAGCCAATATTCTTCTACACTGACTGACGGCATTCGATCGACTGCCCAATTCTTGTAATTGTCACGCCCCCGGTTCGACATCAAAGATCACTATGATGTCGGGGGTTGGCCTGCGGCTGAGGAAAGCCCTGCGCTTAGTAAAGAAACTGATTTCTTAATCCGGTTTTCTGTTGTCCGGCCAAATATCAGAGCAGCACTTCCAGGGTAATTAGCATGGTGCAAAGATGCACAAAGGTTTCGGCGACAGGTTCACCGCCTCTCGATAGGTAGAGATCGGTGAACCTGTCCCATGAGCCTGTTCTTGGTGCTCACGCCTTAACTTATAGCGGTGTTCACTTTGGTTAAGTACACTCTCAAGCTTCGATGCCTTTGTGTGTAGAATCCCCCTGTGCTTGACTAGCCTGCATGCCGCTATAATCCGTTTCTTAAGTTGGTAAACGGGGGCTGCTTAAACAGCTGAATAACCCCCGTCATTTTATCTATTCAGAAGGAAACTACACTTGGACTGCAGCCTCGATCTGCTTGGCGTCCTCCCGCGCGAGAAACTGCTCTAGTTCTGTAAGGGCGTCGGCGTCAACCTTGATCTGCATAGGACAGAACTTGGGGCCACACATCGAGCAAAATTCAGCCGTCTTAAATATGTCGGCAGGCAAGGTTTCATCGTGGTACTCTTTGGCCCGTTCCGGATCGAGGGATAGCTCGAACTGCCTATTCCAATCGAAGTTATAGCGAGCATCGGACATTTCATCGTCACGATCGCGAGCACCTGGCCGATGACGGGCAATGTCGGCAGCGTGGGCGGCAATTTTGTAAGCAATGAGTCCCTGGCGCACATCCTCCGCGTTAGGTAAGCCCAGGTGCTCTTTAGGGGTCACATAGCAGAGCATGGCAGCTCCACTCCACCCGGCCAGAGCTGCTCCGATTGCAGAACTGATATGGTCATACCCTGCCGCAATGTCCGTCACCAAGGGCCCCAGCACATAGAAAGGCGCTTCGGAGCACGTTTCCATCTGCTTTTTGACGTTGTAGTCAATCTGGTCCATGGGCACATGCCCTGGCCCTTCGACCATCACCTGCACATCATGTTTCCAGGCTCTGCGGGTAAGTTCACCTAGGGTCTGAAGTTCCGCAAGTTGGGCAGCATCGGTCGCGTCATGTAGACAACCGGGCCGCAGAGAGTCCCCCAGACTAAAGGAGACATCGTACTTTTTGAAAATCTCAATGATGTCGTCAAAGTGGGTGTATAAGGGATTTTGCTTGTGATGGTGCAGCATCCAGCGAGCGAGAATACCGCCTCCACGAGACACAATACCCGTGATGCGATCGCGCACCAATGGCAAATGCTCAATTAAAATCCCCGAGTGGATGGTCATGTAGTCCACCCCTTGCTGAGCGTGTTTTTCGATAATGTGCAAAAAGTCTTCAGGGGTCAACTTATCCATATTGCCGCGCACACTTTCTAAGGCCTGATAAATCGGCACTGTGCCGATGGGAATCGATGAATTTTGAATCACGGCTGTGCGAATCTTATCCAAATCCCCGCCGCCCGTCGACAGATCCATCAGCGTGTCAGCACCGTACTTCACTGCTAATTGCAGCTTGGCGACCTCCTCCTGAATACCAGAAGAGGTCGGTGACGCGCCAATATTCGCATTCACTTTGCATCGGGAAGCAATACCAATACACATCGGCTCTAAGTTGGGATGATTGATATTGGCAGGAATGATCATTCGTCCCCTGGCGATCTCACCTCGAATTAGCTCAGCAGACAGATTTTCCCGCATCGCCACATAGTCCATTTCCTCCGTAATCATCCCCTGCCGCGCGTAGTGCATCTGAGACTTATTAGTATGAACTTGGCGTTTTGCAATCCATTCGTTGCGCATGGTTTTACCTCAGTGATGAAAAATTAAAGCCATTAGCTCAGGAAAAGCAGGTTTTTAGGCAACCGGTGCTGTGTATCGGGTGCAAAGCATCAGGTCGGAAATTTCCAACCCGAAACTTGGGCTCTCAAACCTGAAACCTCAAATCCAAAGCCGGGAAACTGATACCTCGAAACTGATACCTCAAATTCAAAGCCGGGAAACTGATACCTTCACTGCGACATCTCGACTGCCTCTGGCAATTCTGAGTCGTCATAGACCCGGATGTCTGCATCCAACTGCTGAAAATTGAACGCTTCTGTTTTGCCCTGCTGCGCTTTGATCTGAATCCAAATCATCGAAATCAGGAAGGCGACTACGATGGGCACCACAAAACTGATCAATAAGTCTCCGGCGAAGGGCAGCCCCGTCCACGGGCTAAAGTCAGGTCGAGGAAAGAATAACGCGCCCGCTCCAATGCCCAAGAGAGAACTCCAGAAGGCCATTTTTCCAGTGAGTCGGCGTGAGTAAAGGCCGAAAAGTACCGGGAACAGTGCTCCGGCGCAGACCAAATCTGCCAGCAAAAACAGATACAGCACGTTGTAGCCCTGGGCCGCGATGAGAATAGCAGGAATCCCCACAGCCACGGTCAAAAGGCGTGAGACGCGCAAAATGCCGCGAGACTGCAGGGCGGGAAAAAATCGCACTAAGTCAGTGGTAAACACGCTGGCAATCCCGTTCAACAAGGTATCTAGACTGCTCATAACCAGGGCCAGCACCAACACCAGCACGGCAATGCTGACCCAGCCAGGTAACCCCAGCGCTTCAATCAGGGAGAAGAAAGCCACATCGGTGTTGAAGCCAAAGTGCATGGCGAGGAGCCCTAAAAGTCCAGCGACGAACAACATCGGGATAATGACGAAAAATGAGCCGAGGAACGATCGCCGCACCACCCCACCATCTCGACAAGCATAGATGCGCTGCCAGTTGGCCTGGTTAAACATTTCGGCGGCAATCACGGCAATCACCAGCGTCGCGCCAAACTTGATGCCGGGACCATGGGCCAGCGACAGCAGTTGCGGTGCGGTTTCGGTAACGGGCTGAATGGCTGTGCCCCAACCGCCTAGAGCCATCAGAGCGATCGCAAAGCTCAGCAGCAGCAGCGGCACAATCACCAGAAACTGAATTGCATCAGTAAACATCGTCGCGGCCAGGCCACCGACGGTGGTGTAAACAAAAACTGCTGTAATGACCAAAATCGCCGTGAGCCATAGCGGCACGCCAGCCATCAGTGCCACGGCTTTGGCGATCGCCGTCAGCTCCGCCGCCAAGTACACAAACATGTAGAAGACGATAATGCCCAGCGTGAGCAAATACATGGCATTGCCAAAGCGATGCAGCACATACTCATTCAACGAATGCCCGTGGGGCATTAAAAACCGAATGCGCGTGCCCATAAACGCAAACATAGCCGACGGCGTGGCTTGCCCAATGCAATAACCCAGAATCCCAGCAATGCCGCTGGTGGCGCCCACCTCAGGCGGGCTAAAGAGAATCCAAGCACCCATTGCTGAGGCCACAATTGTCGCCAGTGCCGCTGACGTGCCGACACTGTTGCGGCTGACCATATACGCTTCAAGGGTGATGGTACGTCGACTGGCCTGAAGCAGGCCCATCAGCATAAATGCAGCTACTGTCACCAGCGTGACCGCTAACGCCGTTGCACCAAGAGTCATAAACAAAGCACCTCGCTTTATCAACGCAAGATGCTAGAGGTGAGGACAGGTGGAAGAGTGAAGGGAGTGAACTTGGCGAAGCGATAGCAGCCTTCTGGGCTAAGTACGGAATGCAGAATCCGGAAAGTTTTGCAGAAATATAACCAAACTCTGAAGGCAAGATTCCGAATTCTTGATGTTGCTCGTCGCTCCGGTCGCGTAACCTCAATCAACGCTTCCCTCCGCTGGTATTAACCAGGTCAGGTTCTGAGGGTATAATCTCAGCCCGATTTACTCGGACACCCCTAGCTAGGAGCCAATACTACCACTCCTTTAGGCAGAGGAAACACGGAAGCCATCAACCCTATACAAAAAGTGATTCAGTCTACTTTTACGCTTTGATGCTGGTGGCTCAGACCCTAAGAAAATTGTTGATTTTCCGTCAGCAGAACGCCTAGCCGGCACAATAGGTGCGAGCGACCGGGTAAGTGGGCAGGGCTTATGAGGCAATTAAGACAATCTTTGCTGCTGGGATTAATAGCCCTCGGGTGCGCCCTACTGCTCAATTTGGGCGGCTGCAATGGTCAATCCACATCCTCTGGAGGGGCCGGTCGCTTGGTGGTCGGGTTGGTCAGTTATGACTCTGGGGTCGCTTCGGTCGAAGCGTACACGCCGTTTGAGCAGTATTTAGAAACAGCTCTTGCCGCCCAAGTTGAGTTAGAGCCTGTATTTAATGAGATTCGGGCGGTTGAACAAATTCAGTC
>JBCCNE010000368.1:0-5347 GCA_039026015.1 Cyanobacteria bacterium P01_C01_bin.70
AATCGAGCCGGCCTCTCGTGCTGCCTTTCTCAATATCATTCACCAGCTACAGCAGCAGGGAGCAGAAGCGATTATTGCCGGCTGTACCGAAATCACTCTGCTGGTTACCCAAGCCGACCTGACTCTGCCGCTATTTGACACCACTGCCATTCATGCGGCGGCGGCGATCAAAGCGGCTTTGGTGGAACCGGAGTTTTGAGGTGCGCTACGTTTCACTAACGTACCCTACACGGCTATGGCATCAATCTAAATCCTGCACGCTGCATCCCGCACTCTGAGATTTAGGTGGTCAACTACGGTTGAAAAGATTGGCCAAAGCTTTCGCCGTAAAACACCTGCTCAATCGCAAATCGTCCACCGTATTGTTTAAACGGTTCAGCAGCGTAGCCCATTGGCAAGATACAGCAAACATCAACTTCAGATGGCAGGTTGAAAGCTTCTTTAACTTGGGCAGAGACAAATCCTTCCATCGGGCAAGTATCGACACCCAGACTTTTTGCCGCGATCATCAGATGGGCCACTGCGAGCATCACATGACGATTTGTCCAAGCTTCCATTGAATCGAAGCAGGGTTTATATTCGAACAGTTGGGGAATTGCTTGCCGCATATAGTCCGCAAAGGCATCGTTGACGCCGCCCGCTGCTTTGCCTATGTTGATGACCGATTCGATATAGTCTGTTTGATTAACGCGGCGATCGCCACAGCAAATCAGCACAACGGGAGCTTCGGTAATCTGGCTTTGATCAAAGGCACACGCCCTCAGCTTTTCTTTGTTGGCGGGTTCTTGTACTACAACAAATCGCCAGGGCTGAAGATTATAGCCAGAGGGCGATCTCACCCCCAATCGCAAAATTTCTGCCAATACTACTTGGGGAATGGGGTCGGGTCGAAAAGCACGGGCTGCCCGCCGCTGTTCGATAGCCTCTTTCAGACTTAAAGCGGCAGATATTTCAGATGACATTGAATCTCTCCTTGGATAATTTGTTTTTTGGGGTAATGCTATGTGAGGCATAAATGCCTGAAAAAGCAAATCTTTAATGCTCAAAATCTGCTGCGATTCTGAAACAGTAGATTATGCCTATTGGGCAGTTCTTAGAAAGGGCTGGAAATGAGTTTTCTAAAGTTGCAGACAAAAGGAATCAAACCGGATATTCCCGTTATTTCTGATGTCAAAGACACTACTTATTATGAATCCCTTCTTTAAAAAAGACAATAATTTATTTCGTCGACATATTGTCTCTCCTTGTTCTACAATCTCCGGGCGAATGATTGCTCGACTGCGATTGCTGGACCAAGCCTGCGATCGTCTCAGATTTGCAGAATCGATATTGAGCATTCTTTATGGTTCAAGAATTTCTGGAAAGCGTTTCCTTTTTGCGAGTGCTATTAGCGCAGAAAAGCGCACCATAACCTAGTGTTATGACTTCAATGAATCTCTAAGTGAACGGAGCGAATTAGCGTTGAGACGTCTTGCAATAATGGTGCTTTTAAGATGTTTGTTGGCAGATCTTCAAAAATGCTTTGAGCTTTGGGTTTACAGATTTTTGAGGCCAAACGGCAGCAAACTTGAGTCGAATAGGACAATTTGCTAATGGCCTACACGCCACATTATTGCCAACAAGACATTGCAAACTGTCAGGCGTAAATGTAATTCCAATGCCGGCAGCAGCTAAGCAAACTCTAGCCTGTAGAGATATCGACTCCTGCACAATTTTGGGTTGAAAACCAGCGTCGTAGCAAACTTGGATAAAGGCATCATAGAGCGTCGGGCCTTCTGCCCGAGGATGAATAATCAAGGCTTCATCAGCCAAAGCTGCGATTGGAATGCTTTCATATTCCAGTAAGGGATGCTGCTGGGGAAGCACCGCTACAAAATTTTCTTCCAGGATTGAATGCAGCTGTAATCCTCGCTCGTCGATGGGCGGATGCAAAAAAGCCAGGTCGATTTGGCCCTGCTGTAAAGCTTTCACTTGGGCTTCCGTAGCGAGTTCGATCATGGTGATTTCGACGCCGGGATGCTGCTGTCGAAAGGTGCGCACCCACTGGGGTAACACGGTATGTGCAGCCGTCTCGGTGAAGCCGATAGTCAACTGTCCAATTTCGCCCTGGTCGGCTCGTCTGGCTAGTTGAATGGCGGCTTCGGCTTGGCCGAGCAGTTGGTGGGCCTGCTCTAAAAAGACTTGTCCTGCATGGGTCAACTGCACCGTACGTTTGGTGCGTAGCAGCAGCAGTGTGCCTAGCGTTTTTTCTAAGCTAGCAACCTGCTTGCTCAAAGCTGGCTGAGTGATTTGTAGGCGATCAGCGGCCCGCCCGAAGTGAAGTTCTTCAGCAACTGTGACGAAATAGCGAAGCTGACGAAGTTCCATTAAGAACCTAGAGTTATTAGTTTGATGCGAAAAATGACTTGGACAATCACTGTCGCCCCAGCTTAGCCTGAATTTTAGGCACTCCAAATAAAACCTTAAAACTTTAATTGAGGCAAATTAGCGATGAAGTGGCTGCAATCAAAAGGGTTATGGCGATTGATTTTGGCAATTTTTGGCCTGTTGTTAGCGCTAATGAGCTACGGGCTTTGGCAACTAGTTGAGCCCGTGAAAATCACCCCAGTTTCAGCTCAGCTGCCGTTTCAATTTGCTGGGCGAGCGCTGTTGCTGGCCTCCGATGCCGATATGGTGGCAACCGCTTACGCAGATGCCCAGCTGGATCGCGTTCCTGGTGTTGAAGATGCCCTGACGATGGTAAAGCTACCGCTCGATCCAGAGAATCCAGAAGTCGCTTCGATGGCAGTCTCTAATTCCGTGATGTCGTGGCCGCAAATTATTGCGGTGTCGCCGGATGGGCAGCGAGCCTATGTCGTAGAAGTGCGATCGCGACCGGCTGATGGCATTCAAGAATTTGACGATATCGACCAAATGCCGGCGGGAGAAACCGTTACCGTTGTCGATATCGCCAATCCTCTGCAGCCTAGACTCATTGAGTCGGTGGCTGTTGGGCGCAATCCCGAGCATGTCAGCATCAGCCCTGATGGCCGATTTTTAGCAATTAACTTAGAAGATCCG
This sequence comes from Cyanobacteria bacterium P01_C01_bin.70, assembly GCA_039026015.1. Lineage (GTDB taxonomy): Bacteria > Cyanobacteriota > Cyanobacteriia > Phormidesmidales > Phormidesmidaceae > Halomicronema. The sequence continues at coordinate 3,061 of JBCCNE010000368.1, forward strand.
GGGCGAGAGCTGCTAATCGTTCAGCTGGAAGCAGATGGCCGACTGGGGAAACGGTGGTACGTTCCCTTAGAAATTGATGGCACTCGTCAGGACAATCGTGCTGCGATTTGGCATCCGTCTGGTGAATATTTGGCGATGACTCAAGATGACAATCGCCGGGTCGGGTTCTATCAGGTGCAAACAGACGGGGACGAAGTCACAGTTACTTTAATTGGCGAACCGCTTAATTTGGGCAACCACCTCAGCAACCCTCGATTTACCGCCGATGGCCGCTTTTTGCTAGTGCCAGACTTGAAGTGGAGTCTGTATGACAATCCAACAGTAAATTTCCTGTTAAATCCCAAGGGTGAAATGATCGCGGTTCACTTTGACCCAACTTTAGAAGAGCCGCCCAGCCTTGTCTCTAAAGTCGAGGTCGGGCTAAGTCCTGAAGGGTTTGCCTTAAGCCCCGACAATTCCCTCATCGCTACAGTCAATATGAGACGCACGTACCTGCCCAATTTTATTCCTGCTTGGCGCGGTAAGCCTTTCAGCTCACTGTCTCTAGTTAAGTTTGATCCGGCTTCTGGGCAGCTGACAACGGTGGGAGAATATGGTTTCGAGGGACTGTTACCTGAGCAAGCAGCCTTTGATGCCACTGGGGACTCACTAGCAGTGGTGATCTACAACTATCGCGAACCCAGTCCTACGAGCGGGGCGATCGAGTTTTGGCAGGTGACTGCAGGCGATACGCCACGCTTAACGCGCACAGGTTTCAAACTAGATGTCGTGCGAGGCGCCCATGATATTGTTTTGGTGCCTTGACCGTTGCAATTAGGGGCTGTCATTAGATTTAAATATTCAATGCTCTGACCGCCAAGAAAGTATCTCCTGGTTAAGGATGCTGGGGCCAGCGCGGTCATGCCGATGCCACCAGTTTCCAGTGTTAACGGATGGCATGCCTTAATTGCGCGTTTAGGATTCTGCGCTATCTACTTTTATCTGCGGCCGGCCGCATTCTTTCCAAGTAGCTCTCGACAGGCGAGCAATTTATAATTTTTATGTACGAGAGTGAGAAAGTGGGCAAAAACATGGATCTTGGGGTACTTGAGCCGATTAAGCCTTACCTGAACTTTTTCCATCCTTTGTTGATGTGGGCACTTTTTGCGTTGAGCATTTATGCAACGTATTCAGGGTTCAAAATCCGCCAGATGCGCTCGGCGACGGGTGAGCAGAAGAAAAAGATTGCAAAAGGTAAGTTTAGGATTCGCCATCATCATTGGGGAGCGGCGTTGCTGGCAATGATGGTGTTGGGCTCCATTGGCGGTATGGCCGTAACCTACGTTAACAACGGCAAGCTTTTTGTGGGGCCGCATTTGCTAGTCGGCTTAGGTATGACGGGGATAATCGCCACCTCTGCTTCACTCGTCCCCTTTATGCAAAGGGGAAATGACATCGCCCGGTCGACTCACATTGCGCTGAATGTGATTATGGTCGGTCTTTTTGGTTGGGAAGCGGTTACTGGGATGCAGATTATGCAGCGCATTTTGGCAAACTTTTAGAGCCGCCCCATCCACTGTGCCCATGGCTATGTCTGATTGCGGTGACTGGGTGGCTAATCGCGATCGCTGAAATCGTGCCCCCCGTTTAGGCTGGTTGCCTCTAAGATACGATTGCGTATCAGGCAGGTGTAACCATGACGCTTTCTGACGTTTCCATTGTCGTCGCGATGTGCGCGATCGCCTTTGGTTTGGGGGGCCTCCCCGTGATTGCCTGGTTGGTGCAGGGGTTGACCCAAAAGCGGCTAACAGATTTGGGCACCGGCAATATCAGTGTGTCAGCGGCGTTTTACCATGGGGGCACGTGGATTGGCCTGCTGGCGGTCTTATCAGAGGCGTTGAAAGGAATTGCGGTGGTGCTGGTGGCGCGATCGCTTTTGCCAGGAGTTCCCGCGTGGGAGATTGTTGCTCTAATTGCCCTGGTGTTGGGGCGATTTACGCTAGGTCGAGGAGCTGGCACCACCAATGTTGTTTGGGGCTATATCGCCCACGATTGGGTAATTGCCGCCAGCATCTTTGTCCTGTCGGGAGCCTTGTTTACGGTTATGCGGCGGCGGCAGTTTGCCCGTTTGGCCGTGCTGGCCTTGATGCCGCTGCTAGAGCTGGCGTACCATCCTGAGCAGCCGGGGGCGATCGCTGCCGCCACCGTACTCGGCCTGCTGATTGCCTGGATTTATCAACAAACCCCCGATGATTTGGCGCTGTCGGCCCAACAGCCAGATGAGAGTTCTCGTAAGATGTTTCAATAC
>JBCCNE010000369.1:0-5335 GCA_039026015.1 Cyanobacteria bacterium P01_C01_bin.70
GAGAACTTTTTCGCCAGACTCAAGCAATATCGAGCGATTGCGACGCGCTACGATAAGCTGGCAGAAAGCTTTTTAGGCGCGATTTATCTAGCCGCTACGCTCGTCTGGCTTAATTGATGACACGCCCTAGATCAATCTGACGGAGAATAGTTCGGGTTTTCGCTCATTATTGGTCTCAGGGCTCTTGAGGATTTCCTTTATCAATTAGTGCTGAGAGTGTTTGAGCTAATTACTTATTCAAAATATTTAGGAGGAGGCATTGAGCTTACAGGGGAAAAGCCCATTTAATAGTGCTAAAGCTAAATGTTCTCTAGATGGAATATCCTCGAAAAAAGATGCCCGGTGGGGTGGCTCATCGCACTTCCCTGCCTGGTGAGATACGCCAACCCTCTGAGAACCCGAGCTTTAGATTATTTGTCGAGGTGTTGTTTTCAGGCTAAGACTCAACTGGCGTATCCGCAACTGGCGTAGGCTCGGTGTCGTCGGCGTCTGCCACTGGGGAGGTCGCCTCAGCGGTCGGCGTAGTTTTTGCCTCAGCAGAAGAGTCTTGTAGCCCGTCTTGGGGGCGAATGCGACGAATGGGCAGATTCGCAATCAGAGCGGTCATGCGCTCATCATTTTCAAGGGCAAATTCTAGTCCCTCAGTGTCGATTTCCACATAGCGAGACACCACCTCTAGAATTTCTTGGCGCATCTTTTCGACTATTTCTGGGGATAAATCAGTGCGATCGTGGGCTAGCACAAATTGCAGCCTTCGTTTGACCGCTGATCGGCTAGTTTCAGGACGGCCGCGGTTAAAGAGCCGGTCTAACAGTTCACTCAACATGGACAATTTGCAAAGACAGTTTGGTCACTTAGCGCCACAAGTTTAACCCCGAAAGAATCGACGGAACCGGGAAAATAGATCGTCGTGGGCGGCTGTGAGATCTAAAAAGGATACTTTTTCTCCCAGGAGTCGGCGAGCAATGTTGGAAAAAGCAACACCGGCCAGGGATAATTTTTTCTCTAAAACTAGAGGTTCGCCTCGGTTCGTAGAGACAATAACGCGCTCATCGTCGGGAATGACGCCCAGCAGTGGAATTGCCAAAATATCTTGAACATCTTGCACTGACATCATCTGATCTTCCTGCACCATTGCCGGTTTTAGGCGATTGATGATAAGTCGTTTGGTCTTGATATCGTTCGCTTCCAGCAGGCCAATCACGCGGTCAGCATCTCGGACTGCGGAAATTTCGGGCGTGGTAACCACGATCGCTTCTTTGGCCGCGGCGATCGCATTCTTGAATCCCCCCTCAATACCGGCAGGGCAATCGATAAAGACAAAGTCAAATTTGGCGGCTGCGAGCTTGGCAACGAGCGCTGACATTTGCTCGGGTGTAATCGCTTCTTTGGAACGATTTTGGGCAGCAGGCAACAGGGATAAATTTGGTTGCCGCTTGTCTTTAACTAAGGCTTGCCCCAGCCGACAGTCGCCAGCTAAAACATCTAAAGCGGTATAGACGATGCGATTTTCGAGCCCTAGTAATAAATCGAGGTTGCGCAACCCAAAATCGGCATCAATCACTACGATACGCTTTCCCTGTTGGGCCAGTGCCATGCCTAAATTGGCGGTGCAAGTGGTTTTGCCAACGCCCCCTTTACCAGAAGTCAAAACAACAACGCGGGTCATAAATGTCGAGTGGAGGTTTTGCAGAGTCTACTGTCTATCAGCTCGCCAATACACAACTGTATAAACGAGTTTCAGCATGATTATGCCTTACTGTGTTCGCTTTCTGAGAGTATTCCAGTTAAAAAAGGTGTCCTAGATCGAGTTTTATTTAGATGAGCTCATTCCTTGTCGGTCCAATTGCTCCGGCTAAATTTTGGATAAGTCATTCGCTAGAACACTCTGGAAAGCATGAGGCAACTGATTATAATCGGCGCGGCGCTTTAATAGACGCTGAGCAAATGGTAGATGTTGAGCCGCGATGCTGGCGATCGCGCTGTGTTCTACTTTCCCAGCGCCGAGTCCTAGCCAAGGGAGACATTAGGCATCAGGGATTAGCGATCGCGGCTCAAACACTGGCGACTTCAGCCACAGATAGCGAGAGAGCCCATAAACACAGAGATAAAAGGGGCCGGTGTCAAGCAAGGCGGCCACTAGCTTAAAGGCATACCCATAGGCGATAAAAACCAGCAGTTGTGGCCCGAGATGGGCATCGGGATTGATGGGTAAGGCCCCGGCTAAGAAGTGCGTAATCAAGATGACAGCAGTCGTATCGACGAGCTGACTTAGCAGCGTTGAGCCATTATTTCGCAGCCACAGGTATTTGCCTTGGGTGAGCTCTTTCCAAAAGTGAAAAAGCTGCACATCAATAAATTGGGCGGTCAGGTAGGCAATCATGGATGCTGTTACCGTCCCGAAGGTGAGGTTGCGAATTTCAAAAAAGACGGGCAGGCGATCGGCGGCATCGCGCATGATTGACCCTGTGGCAGGATCCAGGCTCTCGAATCCTGGTAGCACCCCACCCAGCCACACCACAAAGAGCACCCATAAATTGAGCAGTAGGCCCACCCAAACAACTTGGTTGGCGCGCTGGCGACCATACAATTCAGAAATCAGGTCAGTACACAAAAACGTTAGCGGGTAGGGCAGCGTGCCGACGGCAACGGTAACATCCAGACCGTGAAAGCTGAAGATTTTTACGAAGCGACTAATGCCCAAAATGTTGAGCATGCCTAAGGTGCCGAGAAACAGTCCGGACAAGATTAAAAACACTAATGCTCGCCGCTCTTGGATGCGATCGGGAAGGCTTTGATCGGTGGTAGAGCAGTTTAGGCTTTGAACCGTAGGGGGCATAAACGAAATGAACTATGAATCCTTAATGGGTTGCCGACAGTATTGGTCATAGCGCTCATTCTTGCTAGAGGCTGTCATCATTTAGAGCCTGAATTCTTATGCTGAGAGCAGTTCAGCCTCTAGCTAGTTTTGCGGAGTGGGCGCGGTAATGCCTATGCCACAAGGGTTTCGCGTTTAATTGATGACGCGCCCTAGGACACTTTGAATTGTGGAACATTACTTAATAAAGTTGATACACAAAATAATTGGGAAAAGTAATAATAGGAATAGATAAGAAGTCACGTTCATCCTCGTCGTCTCTAATTCTAGTCTGACTTGAATAATTTGCTAGCGATGAGGACGGAAGTAAGGATTCTCCTGAAGGAACGCGCCCCCATTGAGTGAATTAAATTTTGGAGGCGAACCATGTTAACCACTTCACTGATTCAAGGGTTGGAAATTGTTGCTATCGTCAGCGCTATGACTCTAGTTGTAGCGCCAATTCTCTGCTGGATTTTACCTGATCGCTCGACCCAGCTGGGCACCCATATGCCTCGCTAGCAAAGACAATAGGCTCATTTAAGACCGTCCTGATTTGAGGCGGTGATGATGATTCAATACCAGCAGCGCGATCGATGACTGCAAATCCTAATACCAACAAAACGGGTCGGTGATATCACCGACCCGTTTTGTTGGTAATTAATCAACGGCTAGATTTTGGAAAGTGTGAAAATTTGGTATTTTTTTGACGGTTATTACAGTTGCCAATCACGGTGGCTTTTAGCAAGCTGGGCTCGGACTTTTAGTCGCTGCTCCTTGTCAGAGCAACAAGAATATAGCGCTGGAAATTACTTATCTTCAGCATCAAAATGGTGCACATTTGCAAACAGTGATCGGCTCTACGGGGGTCGTGATTAAACGATTCCAGACGGCCGCACTTTATAGGCAATATGCATGGGATAACCGGTTTGGGCATAAATGCGATCGACATAGTTTTGTGCCATTTCTAGATTCTGGAAGACTTTTAAGACTTCTTCGGTGCCGTTAGCGTAAAGCACGCACAATTCCCAATGCATGGGTGCCTCCTAAAGCCTTTTGAAAGAATGATCAGCTTAATCAAAGCTTGATATACCTAGCCAGTTTCAGCATATGGCTTCATTTCAACTTCGTAATCCGCAGGACTAATGTATTCTCAGCAGCGCTGTGACTGCATCATATAGGGATTTCCACAGGTTGGCGATCGCCGAAGAGCCGGGTGTGATAGCAGTCACAGGTCGGACGGTGGGGAACACATTTCGGTAATGTGGGCTGTGTTGGCTAGCGTTGGGATGAGGATGCAGCGGTGACTCAATTTGACTGTGTGGTGGTAGGGGCCGGGCCTGCGGGCAGTAGTGCGGCCTATCATCTTGCCCGCCAAGGGGTTTCTGTGCTCTTGTTAGAAAGGGCGACGCTGCCGCGTGATAAGCCCTGTACCGGGGCCCTGTCGCCGCGAGTGGCAGAATGGTTTGACTTCGACTTTGCGCCCGCCTTGGAAAATACCGTGCGACGGGTGCGCTATACCTGGAAGCTAGGCGATGAGGTCGCGTCAGAGTTAAAGACTCACGACCCGATTTGGCTGGTACGACGCGACAGGTTTGACCAATTTTTAGTGCGGCAGGCGCTCGCCCAGGGAGCCAAGCTTCACGATAATACTGCTGTCACCGGCATCGAGTTTGACGCCCCACACTGGCAGATTCGGACATCCCGAGAGACTTATACTGGCCGTTATCTCATCGCGGCGGATGGGGGAGAGGGGCCGTTATCGACCTGGCTCGGGTTAGCTGGTGGCAACGTCCGTCCGGCGGCAATATGTGAACTATCTTCTCCTTTGCCAGCCGCTAAGGCAGCGCTAAATTTTGAGTTTGGGTTGCTAAAGAGTGGCTGTTTGTGGTGTTTTCCTCGGAGTCATAATGCCGTAATGGGCGGACTGACCCTGGTGGGTAAGCAAACACCCGATTTCGTAGCGACTTTTGCTGATTATGAGCGGGATTTTGCGATCGCTGGAGGCAAAACAGCGGTACATTCAGTCAGGCTGTGGAACGGCCCTCGAACCCTGCATGCTCAGCAAGCAGTCGTGGTCGGAGAAGCCGCAGCAATTGTCGATCCCCTGTCGGCAGAAGGCATCCGACACGGCATGTACAGCGGCATGAGGGCGGCTGAGGCGATCGCGGCGGCGCTGGCGGGAGATGAAACAGCACTGGCAGGCTATACCGAGGCAATGCGGGAGTGGGGCAGCAATATGCAATGGGCGCAACGCATTGCGAGCGTGTTCTTTCGGGTGCCAGGAATCGGTTATCAGGTGGGCATCAAGCGTCCCACGATGACGCAGCGCATGGGCCAATTGCTGGCCGGCGAAATTCAATATAGCGATATTGCCAATCGAGTGATTAAGCGGCTAACCACCGGATTTATGCCGGGACGATCATAGGTTATGACGGAGTTCAGAGTTTGGACTTAGTTTTTGGTTCTTGGTTCTTA
>JBCCNE010000370.1:0-5333 GCA_039026015.1 Cyanobacteria bacterium P01_C01_bin.70
AACCTGGTGGGCTTTGACAACACCATCAAAAAAGTGACAGGGGAAACCGACGACGCGATGGTGCAGGCGATTGGTGAACGGGCGATCGCTTTGTTCAACGACAAATCTGAAGGCTATCGGCGGGCACTGTGGCTTTACGAGACGGTAGATTCGGCCTCGGGGCTGCTAGGCACGGCAGCGATCGCTAACCGCATCGGTCAGGATACTTTTCTCGGCTTTTTGCAAAACATTACTCCCAAGCCGGAAAAAGCTCAGACCATTGACCTGTCGGTCAAACTCGTAACGGAAGTCGTGGCATTTTGTCACATTAATGGCATTCCGGGCGACAGTTTAGGCGACTTTCTCGCCGCCTTGGGTGACTACAGTAGTGAGTCACTGATGCGGATGGCGGCGCTGGTTTCTTTTGACGGCTTGATTCCTCTGGGGGCCGATTTCAGCAGCAAGGCGCTCAACGCCATTAAAAATATGGGCGCGGATGAGCTGGAGAAAAACAAAACCTTTAGGGGGGTGCGGAAAGAGATTCCGGGGAAAAACACCAAGGGTAAGTTGAGCTTTATTACTGACAGCTTTGAATCGACGCAGGACTGGATGGACAAGTTTGTTGGTGATAAAGGCATGACCCAACAGGGGGTTGTCGATAAGCTGGCAGGCTTTATGGAAGGTTCCAAAAGCAAACTCGACTATTTAGGCGCATTTCTAGATGTGACGGTGAAATATTATGAACATACCGGGGTGCAAACCCTGGCTCGTCGGCTAATTGAACGGGCCGTGGCAGAGATCTAATAGCGATTCGCTGCTGGTGGCGCAATCGCCTGCAGTCAGCCTTGGAATTCTGCATTCCGCCACAGTTGCTCGCAGTTCACTTTTTAGGCCTTGAGATTGACTATCAATGTCATGCCATGATCACACCATTGGCCACAAATTGGAGCGATCGCTACACTTTCGAGGGTTGGAACTTTTATAATATAAATTAACAAATGGGGCAGAGGGACTGTTTTCTCTGCCCCATTGTTGTCTAGGCTGCCAATTTCTAGGTAGCTGCTTTGGAGAGCAGGTAACTGCTGCCGGCTATGAAGCAGCAATGGTGCTGTTTGTTGAGCTAGCCGCAAATTCCATCGACCAAGGCGCTCGCTGTCAACCTTTTGGAAATTTAAGGATATCTATTATGCGCACGGCGTATCTTCTAGTCTCCCACGGCAGCGCTGACCCACGTCACCAGGCTGGGTTGGCCCGGTTGGCTCAGGGCATGCGTCAGCATCTGAGACGATGGAGCCGCCGAGAGCAAACCGCTGACAAATCGACCTTGCCTCATAGCCAAGAGCCCGTCAACACGGTTTTACCGTCATCGCTGCCGCCGCTTTCGACGATTCAAACTTTGCCATTTCGCTCACGGCCCCAGGCACCTGCTTTGGATTTGAGCCCATTCCTCGTGGGCACCGCTACCTTAGAAGCGGCGAAGACATCTCTGGCTGAGCAAATCGCGACGTTTGCCCAGGGCGCCTTGCTGCAGGGGGCAGACCAAGTTGTGATTGTGCCGCTGTTTTTATTGGCGGGCGTACACGTCAGGGAGGATCTGCCAGCAGAAATTGCCGCGGCACAGATGCAGCTGCCTGCGAACCTGCAGCTAAGCTGCTTGCCCTATTTAGGCAGTCATGGACAGTTCAAACAATATGTCGCCGCGCGATTGGCAAAGACTAAAGCCAATCGCTGTGTGCTGTTGGCCCATGGCAGTAGCCGCACAGCTGGCAATCAGGTGATTCAACAGTTGGGCAAACTGCTGGATACCGATGTGGCCTTTTGGTCCGTTCCCCCTGATTTAGAAACCCAGGTTTATAACCTTATGCAACAAGGATGTCAGCACATTACAATCGCGCCGTTTTTCCTATTTCCCGGTGGCATTACCGACGCCATCACCCGTCGCACTGAACAAATTGCTGAGCATTTGCCAAAGCTTTCCCTGCGATTGCTATCACCCCTGGGCACTAGCAGCGACCTTGGCAAGGTGACCGCGGAGATTGCGCTGGGGATGCCCCACGGATTGTCTACCCAAAGATGGCAGACAGCGACCTAGCGAGTAGCCAAAAATAGCATCACCCCTTAAGATTTCTTTAATATTTTTGTTGAATGAGCTGTTCTGTAATAGTCAGAACTGTACGAGAGGAGATTTCGACGTAATGGATGTACATCAACCACACTCGGGCGAACGATCGCCCGGTAGGGTGTTTTTGGTCGGTGCTGGGCCAGGAGACCCAGGATTATTCACCCTTAAAGGTAAAGCCCTGCTCGATGCTGCGGATGTCGTCGTTTATGACGCCCTAGTGAGTCCGCCGATTTTAGCTATGGTTAATCCCCGCGCTAAGATGCTGCCTGCGGGTAAGCGTCGGGGGTATCATTCTTTGTCACAGACCGATATCAATCAGCTGCTAATTGAGCAAGCCCAGCAGCACAAGACAGTAGTGCGACTCAAGGGTGGCGATCCATTCGTGTTTGGTCGCGGCGGGGAAGAGATGATTGATCTCGTCGCAGCAGGCATTGCGGTTGAGGTGGTGCCGGGGATCACTTCTGGAGTAGCGGTTCCTGCTTATGCGGGCATTCCGGTTACCCATCGGCAGCTCAGTTCAAGTGTCACGTTTGTGACGGGACACGAGGCAGCAGGCAAGTACCGTCCCCAGATCAACTGGCGGGCCATTGCTCAGGGATCAGAAACCATCGTTATTTATATGGGGATCCATAATCTGCCGAATATTGTGAAATCCCTGACTGGGGCTGGTGGTCTCAAGGCCGATACGCCCATTGCTCTGATTCGCTGGGGCACTCACCCCGAGCAGTCAGAATTAGTCGCGACGTTGGCAACTATTGAAGATGAAATGAAGGCGACTGGGTTTGCGGCTCCAGCGATCGCCATTGTGGGCAATGTAGTCACCCTGCGCGAAACCTTAAGCATCTGCCAGCCAGCAACAAAAACATCTCCAGAAATCGCTACTTTCACTGGGATGAAAATGCCGAAGGTGGCAGCCGCAACAGCCGTTGAAAGCCTTGCTAGGATGGAGTAATCAGCAGCGATCGTCAGTCAAAGCCGATTGTCGGCCAAGCTGGCGGGCAATTTTAGACGGGCATTCCGAGTATGATTGAACAACTTGCCACGGGAAATCGTTGGTAGGTAGAGCTGCTAGGCAATTACTTTCGGCGCTAAGGCATTTCTTAGCTCCTTGACTCCTTTTTATTTGACGTTTTCACAATCTCATCTTTATGGCTGCCACAATTCAGGTTGAAAAAAAGAAGCTTAAGCACCCTCCCCTCAACATTCATACTTTGGGAGATAAAGTTTTGCGTCAGCCGGCGAAACGAGTGGCCAAGGTTGATAACAATATCCGTGAGCTAATTCATGACATGCTCAAGACGATGTACAGTGCCGACGGCATTGGCTTGGCTGCGCCTCAAATTGCCGTTGGTAAACAGCTTATCGTCATTGACATTGACCCTGAAAACGCTGCGGCACCGCCGTTTGTGTTGATTAACCCTAAGATCATTCGCACCAGCAAAGAGCTTGGTACCGATAAAGAAGGCTGTCTCAGCATTCCCGGCGTTTATTTAGACGTTGTGCGACCTATTGCGACTGAAATCAGCTTCAAGGATGAAAATGGTCGTCCTCAAAAGCTCAAGGCGGCTAATCTGCTAGCTCGCTGCATCCTGCACGAGATTGATCACCTCAATGGCGTCATGTTTGTTGATCGCATTAGCAATCAGCTGGCCGTTACTGAAGAACTACAAAAGAATGGATTTTCGGCCAGAGATGTTAAGACGATTGCTCACTAAGCCTTGCGCTGTGATGTCAGTCTGCGTTACATAAAAACAATCAATCTTTTTAGGAGTGGCTTACTGTGTGGACGCCTAAAAGCAGCTTGCTGCTGTTATGTTCTTGCCTAGCGGCAATCTCGGCCGTTGCTGCTGTTTTTGAACTTTTGACAGGGGAGCCGGATTGGGGTTTTGGCCCCACTTATCTGCTAGTTGGCATTGCGGTACCCATGGTTGGCGTTTTCTTTTACGCCGCTGTTCGAGATGCTCGGGCAAATATGTAAAGTGCTCTCGCCGTCCTACTGCGCTAATCTTCTTTTTTGACGCTGTAGCCTGAACCGAACTACTGCAGATGCTTTGGAGTGTGATTGCTAGGAAGCCTGAAAAGTTTCTTGGAGCTTGGCCATAAAGTTGAACCAAGAAAAGACTTACGCCGCTTCCATCCAGTCGTAGATCTGCTCTAATTGCTCTAAAGAAATCAAGCCGTATTGCCAAAGCACCATTGGTAAGGGACCCGGGTCTTGTTCACAGTGACGCAAGGCTACATTGATGGATGCCTGCGAGACGTCCAACTCATCCTGCAAGAACCTGATTAAATTGGCGTTCCTTGTGCTGAAAATTTTTTGCATTGCGTTGGTTTCCTCAATCCAGCCTTGGCCCTCCAGCCTTAGCTATACATTATTTGGCAGATTGTATCTAAGCCGATGGAGACTGAACGGTTCGGATAAGCGAATAAGACAATACCGCTTCTGCAGCGAAGTATACGGAGATATTGCAGCGAGTATAACGCCTCCAGATGCATAAATCATTCAGAAACGCTGACTATTTGGCAAGTCCAGCAGGCAGTCATTGAACGCCGAACAACGCATATTTTTCCCTTAGGCTGACACAGAGTATCAAATCTTGCTCAACTTGACCAGCCTTTCTGGTCGATTGGAGCGGCCAAATTTAAGCCAATCCCCAGAATTAGGGATCAGGCGTTCAATTAGGCGATCACATCCATCTGAAATTAGCCATAGCGCCATGAATTCTTCAAGATATAGCGGTGTTCACTTTGGTTAAGTACACTCTCAAGCTTCGATGCCTTTGTGTGTAGAATCCCCCTGTGCTTGACTAGCCTGCATGCCGCTATAGGGCTACAAATGAGCTGGCTAATCGCCTCTAAGAACCGGCATGGGCAAGTTCAAAAGCATCAATCTAAAAGCGAAAACTGCCATGAAAATCAACCTTACAAATGATGCCTCTCCGGGAATCCGGTTTCTTGATTGTGCCCTGAGTGTATGGGTGATTCCGATATGCTGTAGTTAATAAACCAAAGGCACTGCGTGAGTACCGGATAGCCGCTTAAAATAAAGCACACCAGTCAGCAAATTAGACTTTGGGTATGCGTAGATCATCTTTCTATTTCACCTCAGAAGAACTGCGTCAGTGGCGGTTTGGGCTGATGCAAGCGGACGATAACAATGTCCTGTGCCACTGTCACAGTTGCGATCGCGAGTGGGTAGCCTCTAGCCATGAGGTCAAGTGCGCTTGCGGGA
>JBCCNE010000371.1:0-5326 GCA_039026015.1 Cyanobacteria bacterium P01_C01_bin.70
CTGGCAGCGGCAGCTTGGCCAGACTATGGCAAAGGACGACACCCGGCTGGTCTCAACTTTGGGGATGGCTTTGCGTAGGCTTTGGCTAAGATCAAAGAAGAGCCACGGCTATTCAAAGGAAGCGACTTTTCACAAACGGACATTGCTGAAATTGAAAATTGGTTAGCCTGCAGGAGCGATCGCCTTTACGGCTTGACGACAGCGGCGAAATCCAGAGATGCAGCGCGATACCAGACTGTATCCTCTGGGTAAGCCTTTTTAGGCTTGCCCAGAGGATACAGAAAGTTGGTAGTTCCAACTTGACTAGAATCGCTTAGCTGGCGGCTGGCATCGGCTTCACGTTCTCTTCGGCAAAAATGCCCTTAGGAATGATGCCATGCACACCCCAGTTGCCATCGACCACCTGAGTAATGGCAAAGTCAGTACCGACCGTAATCAGCGAAAAGGCCTCATCTTCGGTCAGGTTCATGCCATTCATCAAAAAGTCGCGGGCCTTGGCGGAGCTATCCTTAAGCGCCGGATCGAGAGAAGACACCGTATAAATTTCCTCCTGGGCGTCTTCTCCCAGAGCTTCTAGATAGTTCGGGTAGGTAAAGCCGTGAACAATCCAGGAATCAGGGGTTTCCAGCAGAGGATAGTTGACGCCCTCCAAAATGGTTCCGGTCAGGTCGGCTTGCTTGTGCAGAACAAATTGGAACACGCCAGTAATCGAGGTTTCAATGGCGGTGCCATCCAGTTCTGAGTCGCCCTGAGAAGCGTGGGCATCCCCCCCGGAGAACAGCGCCCCGGTCACAGCGACCGGCAGGTACAGGGAGGTGCCAACGCCAATGTTGCGGTTATCGATGTTGCCGCCAAAGTAACCCGGCGGAATGGAATCAACCACATCGGCTTCGCTAGGAACGACTCCCATAGAGCCCAGGTGCAAACGCAGGGGAATTTTGACCCCTGCCAGGGTGTCTTCAATCTCGGTAACGGTGTCGTGATCAACAATGATGCCAGGATAGTCAATCGTTTCGTGGGCTTGCCCATCTGGGGTGGTTTGGGGTGTCCACTGGTAGCGGTAGACGGCCTCGGCCCATGGTTTCTCACCCGTAGCGTCCATTTCATACAGCGTAATCACCTCGCGCGGTTTGGGGTCTTCTTTGTAGTTGTCGTACTGATAACCCCACCAAGCCGAAGCGTTGGAGCCATAGGTTTTAGTGGGATCCAGGCCGCTGGGACGCAACTTCAGATCGACCACGCGCACCTCCAGCAGATCGCCGGGTTCGGCACCGCAGACATAAACAGGCCCCGTGAGAATGTGGACGCCAGGACCGCGATCGCTAACGACTTTGCCCTCAGCCGTCCAGCTGTAAATGTCTTCGATGGCGGAGTCGCCAGCAATCAGGCGATCGTAGTCATCACCCGCGTGGTGCGTAATGGTTTCTAGGGTGACGTAGTCCTGAGAATTAATGGAAATTACCGGCGCTAGATTTTTGCTGTAGTAGCCCCAGTGAACCGTTTCAGGGCTGGCAGCCACTTGGTAATGGCGAGGACTGGTTGCGCGACTGCCACAGCTAGTTGGCACAGTATTTTCAATCGGAGGCACCGCCGCACTCACCGGGGTCATGCCAACGGAAAGAAAACTCGCCATCAAACAGAGAACAAGCGTGGCAACAAACAAAGACGGCCAGGTCTTCAGCCAACGCATTTTACGATTTTCAGCCATTTTGTCTTTCCTAAAGGGATTTTAGCCCAAGAACTTCAATTAGATTTGTACAGAATGCCAGTAGCGTTTGTAATCTAGATGACACTACCTCACAGATAAAGACATTCGCTGCCGCATTGTGCGGGGGCGGTTTGTGGGTGAATATGTGGGATGCATTTGCTGCAGGTGAGCTGAATGACGAGGGATGGTGCAGAATTAGGTCTATGTCCCACCTGCCACCGAGCGTTGTCCTTCACCTCCAAATGCCATGGCTGCAGCCGCCTTTATCCCCGTCCCCATAGCCGTTCTCACGGTCTCCGACAGCCGCACCGAAGCCATGGATAAATCGGGCCAGCTGCTGGTGGAACGCCTGCAAACCGCAGGCCACACCCTGGCCGAAAAGATGATCGTGCCCGATGACATTTACCAAATTCGAGCGGTGGTCTCCCGCTGGATTGCCGATGCTGGGGTGCAGGCCATCATCACCACTGGGGGCACGGGTGTGACCGGGCGAGACGGCACCCCTGAAGCCATTGCCCCGCTGCTGGATAAAGAACTCCCCGGCTTTGGAGAAATCTTTAGGATGGTGTCTTACCAGGAGATTAAAACGTCCACGGTGCAGTCTCGCGCCCTGGCGGGAGTAGCCAACGGCACCTACATTTTTTGCTTGCCGGGGTCATCGGGGGCCTGCCGCACCGGCTGGGATGTCCTGATTAACGACCAGTTGGATGCTCGCCATCGACCCTGCAATCTGGTGGAGTTGATGCCCCGCCTGCTGGAGCGGTAGGCGGATTAACCCATCACCCGTCTAAACTCTGATGGGGTTTAACCGGTCCAGGTCAGGTCCTGAATCTCCACCCACCCCCCATCCACAATGAGCACTTGGGGCGTTTGCTGAATCGATTCTTGACGCTCGGCTATCATCCGCTCTTGCAGCCTGAGAAGGAAATATATGCACGATTTGGATAGGCATTCGCCTGCTTTAAAGAAATCCATAAACCCAGCCAGCAACTAGCTCAACCACCGGAGTTTCAGAAAATTGAGTTGATTGACTGTAGCATCCTAAACCTTTCTCAAGGGAGATATTTGGTGCTGACTGATGAATTTAGACCCTCGGAAACTCTTCGTAGAGAAGGTATCGACACCGTCAATTTCAACAATATTCGTCCCTTGAACTGGCGTTAGTAATAATGGTTAGTGCGATCGCATTACAACGATGAGCAATCGCTTTTACGGCTTGACGACAGCGACGAAAAATTTGGTCGTTAAGGTCGGAGTGTTTGCGGGGCGGATCAAATATTCAAATCAAGTGATTTTACTATTTTTGGACTATTCAGAAGAAAGCTACGGAACTGACCAATGATAGATGCTTAGTTTAGCGTGAGGTGAAGGTGTTGGATTAAAGGCAATGGCGAATGAAGAACAGGTTACTTTGCTTAAGCAGGATGTAGGCCTTAAACTAGCGACGCTGGTATTTTCAGGCCGCTATTCCAACTTTATGCAGGAGGTGCTGACCGAGATTTCTCTGTTTTATGAACGTCGTCTGGATGAAAACTCAGCTCCCAACCCCTTAAAAGTCTGCTTTAGTAAACTCTCATAGCGCTTAAACCGCATTCAGACCCGTACCGATATCGGGAGTATCAGCAGTTTTTGCATGATGTAGATCGCCTTCTGCCGCCAAGTCAAACTTTATCGAAAACCCTCACTTTGCAGGAGATTAGGTGAGGACAACTTTCATCTGGCGCTATCGTTTTGCTTTGTGGGTGATATTCGGTTACGACCCCGAAGACTATCTGTCTCCCGAGACCGCCTTCAGCCACAACGGCAACGGCCAACAATCAGCAGAAAAAGGATGCACAGCCTGGCAAAGCCAGTGTTGACGATGCTTCCCCAGCGCTGCGCTAAAACGGCTGAAGGGTAACCATGTTCGTATAATTATGCTGTTTGTTTGTGGAATTTTAGTTCATACATCGGTAGTTCCTGACGGCAGTTGTCCAGCTTCTTAAACACACTCACACTAGGAACCCCCATGCATATAGCGACCCTTCATGCCTTTAACTGGAAATATCAAGACATCATCGACAACCTCGACACTATCCATGAAATCGGCTACGGCGCTATCCTAATTCCCCCACTACTCTACTCCGACCCCAAAGGGGATGCTTGGTGGCAGCGCTATCAGCCCAAAGACTATCGCGTTTTGTTATCTTACCTGGGTGGCAAACAAGAGCTGGAGGCGTTAATTTCTGCCTGCCACGCCAAGACCCCCGGCATCCGAGTCTATGCCGACTTGGTGATCAACCACATGGCCAATGAAGCGCGTGAGGATCGATTGAACTTTCCGGGAGAGGCTGAACTCGAACGCTATCGCCAAGACCCCGAGACATTTGAAAAAAATCGCCTGTATGGTGACCTGAGCGTCGGACTATTTTCGCCCTGGGACTTTAACCAGGACGGCGATATCGTCAATTGGGGGCGTCGCGGGGAGGTGCAGTACAAAAACCTATCTGGTTTGCCTGATCTCAAGGAGTCTCCTTGGATACTAGAGCAGCAGCATAAAACCGTCACGGCCTTGATAGAGATGGGATTTGACGGCTTTCGTGTAGATGCCATTAAGCACATTACCGAGCCCATGATTGATAACCTGGCAGACCGCCCTGAAGCCAAAGATAAGTTTTGGTTTGGCGAGGTACTCACGAGCAGCGACTATGACGAGGAGGTGTTTCTCTGGCCCTTCTTAAACGAATCCTGGATTCCCGCCTACGACTTCCCCTTATTCACCACCATCCGGGAAGCCTTTAGCTTTGGCGGATCACTAAAATTGCTGGTTGATCCGGGGGCTTACCGCAATGCTCTGCCCTGGTACCGGGCAGTAACCTTCGTCGTCACCCACGACATTCCCCATAACGATGGTTTTCGCTACAACATCCTCGAACCTCAAGATGAACATTTGGCATATGCCTATATTTTGGGTCGCGATGGTGGCGTGCCATTAATTTATTCCGACCACAATGAATCTCCCTACGAGGTGGATCGCGATCGCTGGTTCGATGCCTATAAGCGCCCTGACATTGCCGCCATGATCAAGTTCCACAACGCCGTGCAAGGGCAGGAAATGGCCATGCTGTACGAGAGTGACATGCTATTGATTTTTCGCCGGGGCGATCAGGGAATTGTGGCCATCAATAAAGGTGGTTCGGAGCAGTGGGCGGAATTCAATACTTGGGGACTAAAAAATCCCAGTACCTACAAGGATTTGATTCATGGTCATGAAATGGCCCTATCCGGTAATCAATTTACCTTGTTTGTACCGTCACGCACAGCCCAAATGTGGTTATCTCAGGACTCAAGCAAAGCCTAAAAAGCCGTTTGAGCGATCGCCCTACTTAAACCGTCGGGCCTCCTCAGCCCAGGTTGTATTGCATGTGAAGGGTTTCTCAGGACAGCATGATTCTTGAACAAATCGACTAACTCGAATTCTAAATCAAAAGTGTCCTAACTAGGGCGTGTCATCAAATAGGTTCCTCGGTATCTTACAATCTAGCCTTTGAGCCAATCGAGTGATTTACAGGAGTGCTAAGATGTCGCGCCGCTATGCTCTTCGCGATGACCAATGGGAACGCCTCCAAGATTTGTTGC
>JBCCNE010000372.1:0-5304 GCA_039026015.1 Cyanobacteria bacterium P01_C01_bin.70
CCAAGTGGGCAAATAGAAAAAGCATCGCGGGTATGGCCTGGGGTCAGCTATGGAGTTGCCGCTTGAGTGTGACAGCGTAGTAGCGACAGGCTAAAAAGCCAACGCCATAGATAATGGCGGCATCGGAAGAGACGCCAATGACCGTGCCCGCCCCCGGCAGCAATTCTAAAAAACTCAGGCTCGATTTGAGCGTGCCAGAGCTGCCAGTAAAGACCGCCCAAATCGCCAGCACCTCGCCTCGCCGCTCAGCATCTTTGGTGGAGAAGCCATAGATAGCAGCGATTTTGTAAATCATTTCTGCTTGTAGAGCCGCGATCGCCCCCAAGTCAACGGCCAGTAAAAACAGCGCCACGGGTGGGATGATATTGGTCAACAGTCCTACTTGGGCTGCCCGAAGTGAGGTGGCAGCAATCACGCGATACACCAGTTGCTCATCTGTCTCGTGGGGATAATTAGCCCGCAGAGCAGCCACTTCGCGGCGCACTTTGTCCGAGTTGACTTGCCCCACGGCGGCGAGTAGCCAGCTCAACCCTGGAATCCCGGTCGCCAGCTTAATAAACGGCAAATCAGCGATTGGGGCCACTGTGCGACCCACTAGCTGCGTTGCCTGAGCGATCGCCGGATAAATCCAATCAATAACGCCATCGCCAACTGCGTTAATCTGACCTTGCAGGGTTGCGCCAAACACTTGGAACGCCTGCGCAATCTGATTAATGACGGCATCCGGGCTAGACGAAGCAGAATTCGGGCTCATTGGTTAATGCCTCATTTGGTTTAGAGCATAAATCATCTGCCTGCATATTAAAGTGGCCGTTATGCGGTGGTGGATAAAATCCCTCTAGCAATAGACACTTGCTAGCCCACAATCTCTTCTCTGATGAGTCCAGTGCGGGCCAACAGCCGTGAAGGCGTTCTGGAGTTGCCAACATCCAGAACTTTGTGTTGGGGCAGAAGAGCCGCGATCGCGACCTTAAAGAAAATCAAAAATGCCCGCCTGGGCTGCCATCTCTCAAGTACTTCAGCGATGGCAGGGCCCGCTCTGCTTTAGCAAAATTGTGACTCAAAAGATTTTGATAAGAGGTGGCTCAGGCCCCTGATGCGGGCATCCTGGAGTCAATAGCGTCATTTATGTCGATTGGGGTAAACTTTACGTCCCAGCAGGTAAGCTGATAAGCAGAGCAATGGTAGTGTTACATAGCTTGAGTAGCAGTGCCGTGCGAGTCTGTGGCATAAATGTCAACTTTTCGTGGTCAATCAAGAGGCGTCGAGATGTCTCCAGAATCTCAACTCAGCAATATCTTTATCGTTGAAGACAGCAAGGGACGTCGGGAAATTAATTTAGAAAGTTCTGTCTACTCGATTGGGCGTGATCCAAAATGTGATATCAGGCTCTCATCGCAGTTTGTTTCTCGGCATCATGCCACGCTGGTGCAGTTGCCCAAGGACGACAACACTTTTTATTATCGAATTGTGGACGGCAATCTTAAGGGCAAACCCAGTGCCAACGGGATGCTGATTAATGGTCGTAAAGTGCCGGCCCACGACCTCAAAAATGAGGATGAGATTGTCTTTGGACCACAGGCGCGGGCTATTTATTATCAACTGCGCCGCGAAGCCACGTCACCGCTGCCTCCCGATGAGTTTGATATCACGCTTATCAGCCCCAATATGGTAGATGAGCTAGATGAAGGCGACGAATTTGATGCGACGGCTGACGGAATTAACTCTAATGATTGAATCCGTAGGAGTTAAGGCACTTCTATCCGGAGAGGTTGGGGAAAATGGTGATGAATTCATCATTGACCATGACTGAGTGATGTTACGGATGCCTTGACGAAACTTCAATCACGATTTTCAGGTTGCTGCATCTTGCTATTGGTCATGAGAAGAGCCATAGGCTTCCATCTTAGTCATGGTTTAACCATGCAGCGATAGAGAAGGACGGCCTGTCTAAAAGGGGCAGATGCAGATCGCCATAAGTAGATCATCATCCTGATTTCTAAAGCTTCTCGGTAAAGTCGTCATAAAACGATCGCTCGCCGTCCACACTGTATGAGGGCTGTTCCACATTTGAGGAAACAGCGCCATTTTCCATTTCGGGAATTCCATGAACCGTCAGATTCGTCCTCCTAAGTTCCTCGTCCTCTGTTTAATCGGTATCAGCTTGTCTGGATTTCTTGCCCTGAGCGGGCCTTGGACCTGGCAAGCAACGGCCCAGGATACGGCCCCTCCTATCGAAGCGCCAGCTGAAGGGGCCGAAATGGAAGAACCTGGCATATTGCGGCCATTTGAGGAGATCATTCAAGACCTCGACAAGCAAGCGGGACTGTTAACGGTTTATACCGATGTGGAAAAGGGTAGCGCTTACTTAGCGCTGCTGCCGCAGCAGCTCAATCAGAATTTTTTGTTATCAGCAACCCTGGAATCAGGAGTTGGCGAAGCCGGATTATTTCGAGGGTGGCCAATCAACGATTTGCTGATTCAGTTTCGCGAGCTGCCAGGCGATCGCATTCAGGTTGTTGTGCCCAACACCTATGTTCGCAATCCCAGCGGCGAAGGTTGGCAGCAGCGCCTGCAAGACAGCTCGTTTAGCGACTCCATCATTTTTGCGGTTAACGTCGTCAGCATTGATCCCAACTCGCAAGCCAAGCTGATTGACCTGACTGACTTATTGATAGAGCGAGACTTAGCCAATCTGACCGAAAGCCTTGGCTGGGTGTTAAGTGGCTACAGCCGCAACCCTGAGCTGTCGCGCTTAGAGTCCCTCAAGACGTTTCCCGAGAATCTGGAAATCGGCACTGTTCTAGGATTTTCCGGGGGCAACAACCCGGCCGATCCCTTTGCTAATCTCTTTGGACTATCGCTGCGGGGCATTCCAGACAGTCGCGGATTTTCCCTTGATGTGCGCTACAGCCTGTCAACTTTGCCCGTGAATAATGGCTATGAACCTCGTTCTGCCGACGAGCGGGTAGGCTACTTTGCGACAGCGTTTCGATCGCCCATTCAATCTCGTCGCAGTGATACCTTTGTCCGCTATATCAATCGCTGGCATCTAGAAAAGCAGGAGCCGGAGGCCGCGCTATCGCCGCCTAAAGAGCCGCTAGTGTTTTGGGTAGAAAATACGGCTCCTCCGGAGTACCGTGACGCGATTCGCGACGGCATTTTGATGTGGAATCAGGCGTTTGAAGCGGCGGGGTTTGAAAACGCGATCGAAGCTCGTCAAATGCCCGATAACGTCACCTGGGATCCTTCTGACGTGCGCTATAACGTGGTGCGTTGGTCAGATTCATTAAGTGCTTGGGCAATTGGTTATGGCCCTTCGCGAGTCAATCCGCTGACGGGACAAATTCTCGATGCCGATGTGATTCTGGATGCGAATGTCGTGCGCTATTTGCGACAGCAGTACCAATCGCTGGGACTAGAGGCTGCCCCCGAAACGGAGTTCTATCTGCAACTGTGCGGTCAGCGATCGCAAACCTGGTATTTGCAGTGGTTGGCTATGCAGCAGGCTGGTGAAGCTGGTTTAGAGATGGCGCGTAACCTTGAAGGGGGGCTGACCGAGGGCAGCAGCCACCGCCTGACAGAGGATCATTGTGCCGGCTACCTCAGCAGCCAACATAACGCCTTTGGCGCACTCGCCCTAGCAACATTGTCAAGCGCTGATTTTTCCAGCGCCCAGCTAGAAGCCTACATTCAGCAATACATCACGGCGCTGACGGCTCACGAAGTTGGCCACACCTTGGGGCTGCGCCATAATTTTGCCGGGAGCTTACTGTTGTCTCCTGCAGAACTCAACGATCCGACCATCACTCAAAGTCAAGGGCTTGTTAGCTCAGTGATGGACTACTTTCCGCCCAATGTGGCCCCCCCTGGCACCGAACAGGGAGAGTTTTTTCCATCGCGGTTAGGGCCGTATGACCTGTGGGCAGTCGAATATGGCTACCGTCAAGCGCCGGCCTCTCCCCTCGGCCGCGCCGAACAGCAAATGCTTAACCGCATTCTTCGACGTAGCACTGAACCAGCGCTCACTTATGCCACCGACGAAGACATCATCGATTTCATTGACCCTAAATCACGCGCTTGGGATCTCAGCAGTGACCCGATGCAATATGCCGAGTGGCAGTTGGAAAATGCCCAAGCCGTTTGGAACAGCCTGAATCGTCTCTCCGTTAGTCGAGGGGAAGGGTACGGCAGCCTACGGCGTCGTGTTGACCTCGTTTTTAGCTACTTTTTTGGCAATGCCCTGACTCTGACCGATTATGTCGGCGGACAACGATTCCGACGGCTAAATCCCTGGGAAACTGCAGACTTGACCCCCTTTGAGCCGATCCCTGCCGATACCCAGCGAGAGGCATTAGCGACCCTGAGCGATCGGGTCTTTGCCGCTGATGCGTTTGAATTTTCACCGCAGTTGATTAATCAACTCGCGCCCGATCGCTGGCGACATTGGGGTGTCCCCCTTACCCGATATCCGCTGGACTATCCGATCTATGAACGCGTGCTCGAAGTCCAAACCATCGCCCTCAGCGAACTCTTTTGGGCCGATCGCCTCGCGCGCGTTCGAGACATAGAGTTCAAAACCAATGCCGCCGATGTGTTGACGCTGGCCGAACTTTACGAGTCGCTTTATCAAAGCATTTGGTCAGAGGTGACAACCACTGAAGACGAGGTCCCCGAAATCTCCAGTCTGCGACGGGGGTTACAGCGTCATCACCTCAATATCTTGTCGAATATGGTGCTGCGACGAACCCTCTGGGATGCCCTGTCAGCCCAAAGCTTTAATGAGTTTGTTGCCACCCTCAGCACCTTGGGAGCACCTGAAGATGCCCGTGTTCTGGCTCGCTATCAACTGCGCCAAATCCGACAGGATATCAGCGAGGCTTTGGGCCGCTACGATGGTCGGATGGCCGTCACCACTCAAGCGCACTTGGAAGATGTTCGTGATCGCATTGCTCGCGTATTAGACGCGCCTCTACAGGGTCTATAGCAAGCTGAATAGGATCAGCACTTACGCATAGCAACATGCCCACTTGCGAAAAAGAGGTTAGTCACAATCTAAATTTAGCTATTCTCTTTAAGAAAATTAGGGAGATTGCCCCAGCAAACAGCCTTCTTATCCCACCACTCTGTAGTGTCTGAAACAAAAATATAAAAGGCTATCCGAGGGCTGCATGATAGCATCGCCCTGAGACACTTACATATTAGTTGTGGTCAATTTTAGCCAGTGGAGGTTTTGTGCATCATGGCAGAAGGTTTTAGTCCTAGCGAAAGGGCCTTTTTAGAAAAAGTTATGCAAAGGGCCAG
>JBCCNE010000373.1:0-5302 GCA_039026015.1 Cyanobacteria bacterium P01_C01_bin.70
GCGACATGCTGATGGGGGAAGCCGGCAACGACTTTCTCAATGGCTATGGGGGCACTTCGGACGAGTTTGATATCCTTTCGGGGGGTGCGGGTGCCGATGTCTTTGCCCTCGGAGACGCCGTTAGCCTGTTTTATCAGGGAGTCGGCTACGCCACCGTTACCGATTTCGACTTCCTAGAAGGAGACAAAATTCAGGTTTTAGGGAGTTCTGATAGTTACAGTTTGTCTTTCCAAGATTTCAGCGGTGATCTGACCTTAGACACGCTGATTTTCTTTGGCTCTGACCTGATTGGTGTTGTGCAAGATAACACGGATGTGGTGCCGACCTTTGATTTTGTGTCGGCTTAATTCATTTACGGGTAGTCCTAAACCTGTCAGGATGCCCTGTCGTGGTGGATGAAATATCAGATTGCGACAGTATCGATGTTCTAACTTTTGCGAAAAGGACAGCGTCAGATGATTGATAGCAACTACTTCACAATCAATAATTCTTTAGCGGTGACGAGCACACTAGGGCGCGTCATCAATTAAATCCAGAATGCTTGCGGTGTAAGCACACCCGCGCCCGCGCCGCAAAACAAGCTAGGGGCTGAAATGTTTTCCACATAAGGACTTGACCGCTAAATGATGACAGTCCCTAGCTGAATCTAGAGAGCACCTTACTCTTTAGGACTACCACTCAGTATTGTTCACCCATACCAAAACCAGGGCGATCGACTGACCGCCCTGGTTTTTAAGATATAAGGAGGCAAATGCAGGACGCTGCTAATACATCCGTGCAAAACGTTAGTACTTCAAATTCTAAACGTCCTGCTGCAAAGAGAAATAAGCGGCTATACGGCGATTGGCGTCTTGATTTGCTGGGCTACCAACAGATGTTCCATCGCCATTGCCCCAATATGCTGATTGATAAAATATTGCCCTAGCACATTAAGCGACAGGTCTCGTGCCCCAGAAATTTTGCCCAGGCAGTTAGTCGATCCACATAAGCATTGGAACGGTTCCGCCATTTGCCATTCAGTACTGGGGTAAAAGAAGGTCAAATCTTCACCGCGCTCAATATCTCGAATTGCTCGCAGCTCTAACTTATTCGTATCTATGATTACGTTAGGCTCACAGCTATGGTTAAGGTGGGCCAAATAAAACTCTTCAATATCGTAATTGATGTCAATTTGAACACTGGTGTAGGTTTTCTCAGTAGCAGGGCGATACTGCCGAATCTGATGAAATGCCGTACCACGCCGAATGGGCACCGTTGTCGTCAGACTCTTACCTTGGCCATTGGCAGTTTGTTGAACTCTTAACATGATGGTTATCTCCTAAAAGCGTGTAAACAGACAGTGAATCAACAGTTGCAGAAGCCTTACTCCACTGCTAAGGCAGCGTACTTCTGCGGCGTTTTCTGCGCCCAACGGAAAAAGTCTATAAAGGCTGTAAATCTGGTGGTAAAGAGCTTCATGGTGTCGATTAAAGAGATCACAGTGGGGACTTTTGAATTTGCCTAGGCCGACAGCGACACTGGTTGCGGCTGAGGCAGTTCCTGCTGATGGACAAAGGTATCGAGATAAGTGAACAGCTTTTGCTGATCAACGACCGGACATTGAATAGAACTGCCTTCGAGAGCCGCGATCGCGTTGCTACAGTCGAAATCAGCAGTGTTCTCGTACAGTTCCAAGATCGTTAGCTGCTGCTTATAGATTTTTTCGTTGAGGAAAGGCAGCAGCGGATAGAGGGCGTTATCTTGGCGATGGCGGCAGTGCTGCGACAGCTGCTCTTTCCAACGGCTGTAGGACAACCGTCGGAGAGGATAACCGTAGTCCTGTGCCCACTTAAAGAGATCATTCCAAGCGAAGTCCTGAGTAGATGACCAAGGGGTAATATGGAACGTGCCGCCACTGGACTCCGGCTGCTGAGAGATATGCAGAATCGCTTGGCTAGCGTAGTCTACAGTGATGACCTGGTTCTTGAATTTGGCGAGATCGGGATAGGCGCCGAACTGAATGCATCCCAGCAGCGAGCGGGAGAGAAAGTCGCGCATATTGGTTGCCCCCGTGCGGCTGTCGCCAGCGATAAAGCCAGGACGAAACACGGTAATGGGCAGGCCCTGAGCCTTGGCGGCCAGCAGCATTTTTTCGGCGACCCATTTGCTTTGGGCATAGCCGTCGTCCCAGCAGAGAAAGTCGCGACTAATATCTAAGTCATCATCTTCGTAAACCGTGGTTTGGTCGGTGAAATAGGCGATCGCTCCAAACACCCCAACGGTTGAGATATAGTTCACCGGCTTCAATTGTTCCTGCCCGGCCAACTTCAGAATTTCTCGCGTCCCCAGCACATTTTCCGCCTCCAGTGCCGAGTAGGGTTTGACGAAATTCACCATGGCGCCAGAGTGGTAAATGACATCCACTCGACTGGCTAAACGGGCAAACTGGCTCTCCGAAAGGCCCAAGCGAGGCTGGTTGAGGTTACCGGGCACGGGCACGGCTCGACCTTTAAGACTAGCAACGGGCAGGCCATATTTCGTGAACGTAGCCTGCAGACGAGCAAATCCTTCGCGGCGACTGTCTGCCCGCACGAGGCAAAAGACTTCAGCCTGAGTTTGCTGCAGCAGTTCATGCAGTAAAAACGCCCCCAAAAACCCAGTGGCCCCGGTCAAAAATACCGTTTTGGGCGCTACTGGATGCGACTGTTGTCGTCTGCGAGCCTGGATTACAGGGGGTTGCGGAATCACCTGGGTAGTCAAATCAGTGAGCACGCTGAGCGTATTACCTTCGGCCTCTTGCAAAATCTCTAAGGTCTGGGCAAGGGTCACGACGGTAGGAGACTCGTACACGCAGCGAATCGGCAACTCGATACTCAGGTCTTGGGCAATGAAACTGACCAGTTGGGCTGCTAACAGGGAGCTGCCCCCGAGTTCAAAGAAATTATCGTAGAGCCCTACGGCTGGTATCCGCAGCACCTGGCTCCAGATTTCAGCGACCTGTTTCTCCAACGCGGTCTGGGGCTGATCTTCAGGGGCAAGCGGAGCACTGCTTAGGTCATCGAGAGCCGAAAGGGCTTTGCGATCAACCTTGCCGCTGGGAGTCAACGGCAAGCTCTCTAGTACACAAAACTGGGCAGGCACCATGTAGCTGGGCAGCTGAGTCTGCAGATGTGACTTTAGGGCAGCGATCCAGCCATTGTCTGTCGTGGCTTGTGGGTCGTTTGGCAGGACGTAAGCGACCAACCGCTTGTTGCCCAGAACATCTTCCGGGGCGAGCACAATTCCCTCTTGCACGGCGGAATGTTGATTCAGCACGGCTTCAATTTCAAACAGCTCGACCCGAAAGCCACGAATTTTGACTTGGTGATCGGCTCGACCCAAAAATTCCAGAATGCCGTCACCGCGATCGCGCACCCGATCACCGCTTTTGTACATGCGGGCAGTCGCATCTGCCGCAAACGGATCGGGCAAAAACCGCTCTGCGGTGATTTCGGGCCGATTGAGATAGCCCCGACCAACCCCAATTCCGCCAATGTAAAGTTCACCCGCCGTGCCTGGGGCCACGGGTTGCCGAGTCTCATCGAGCACATAAGTCTGAACCTGAGAAATAGCTTGCCCAATGGGCGAAGTTTCCGCTCCGTCAACCGCCTCAGGACCAGCAATATCGCACATAGTCGACACGATGGTAGCTTCGGTGGGGCCATAGGTGTTGACCAGCCGAATGTGCTCTCCTACCTGCTGCCGCCACTGGGCTAACTGGGCCGGAATGGCCTTTTCGCCACCCATCGTTACCAGCCGCAGACTGGCTGGCGGAGTTAGGCCGGTGCGCGCCAACTCGGTAGCCAAGAAATGCCAAAACGCTGTCGGAAAAACCCAGATGGTAATGCCCCAGGCCTGCGATCGCTCTAGAAAGGCCTGCACTGAACCGATCATTTCGTCTGTGCGCAGCACCAGCGTCGATCCCTGCACCAAACAGCAAAAAATCTCTTCGGCTGCGGTGTCAAAACTAATGGAACAAAACTGCAGCACGCGATCGCCGGGCTGCAAATCGTAGGCCGCACCTGCTGTTTGGGCATAGGCCGTAATTGAGCGATGCTCAATCATCACACCCTTGGGCTTACCCGTCGATCCGGAAGTATAGATAACATACGCCAGATTGTGGGGCTGCACCTGACAGAGCAGATCAGCCTCCAACTCTTGGGCAATATCCTCCAGCTGGGCGTCAAGGCAAATGACTTGCGTGGTGTCAGACAGCATCCAGTCAGACTGACCAGCGCGATTGGTCAGCAGCAGCGGCATTTGGGCATCCGTCTGCATCATCTTCAGTCGCTCTACTGGATAACTAGGATCCATGGGAACGTAGGCTCCACCTGCTTTGAGGGTCGCCAACATGGCGATGATCAGTTCAGAAGAGCGCGGTAGACAGATACCCACCAGCACCTCAGGGCGAACTCCCTGTCGCTGCAAAAACCGAGCGAGCTGATTGGCACGAGCGTTGAGTTGACGATAAGTATATTGCTGCTCTTGGTCGACTAGAGCGATCGCGTCAGGAGTTCGCCCAACTTGAAGCTCAAACTGCTGGTGAACCAAGGCGGAAGCGCACGATTGAAGCATGGCGTTAAACAATGACGACGAAACAACTTTCGAACCATAGAGATCTGCCATCCGTCAGTTGGGCTGACTGGCGCTTCCTCAGGCGAAAAACCGGGATTTTCCAAAAAAACATGAACATTTTGTTAAAGAAGTTGGGAAAACTATGAGAAAAGTTTTATCTCTATTTGTTTATTCAAAATATCTATATTTTTCTTTAAACTTCTTCAGTAGAAATACTTAATGACGGCTTTTTCTCTCATGAAGCTGCGGTAAATGCCTGGGTATTTGCACTTAAAATTTTGGAGTAAAATTTTACCAGTAGAAATTTTGCCTGAGTGATTACACTCAGGACTGAGGAGCGATAAGCGCCTTAACTAAAACTTGTTGTTGAGTAATCTATGGAGAAGATAGTGTAGCTAGCGCTACCGGTGTCGGCATCTATATCCATCGATATAAAAATTGTTCTGACGAACGGATGAGTGCAAAATTGGCTCAGTCAGTTATGTGACTATTGCACTGTTCTAGGACTTGCGCTGATTCTTTAAACTCAGATTGCTGGTGATCTGTCATTACCTCAAGGTTCTCCGGGCAGGCTCCGCCAATGCCCGATCACCTGCCCTACGGTGGATGGCGCTGCCTGAAAATAAATTCGTAAACGACAGGCTTCCTGGAGTCAGTCTATCGCCTTGGCCGATATCCCCTAAGCCGTTCCCTGCTAGCCTCACTTAAA
>JBCCNE010000374.1:0-5299 GCA_039026015.1 Cyanobacteria bacterium P01_C01_bin.70
CCTCTATCGTCAGGCTGCTGAACAAGCAAGCGCTCGCTGCGCTGAGTTGCAGATTCATGTGTTCAGCGATCGCGACTTGATAGCGTATCCCGACCAAGTTGAAGCGGCCCTCAAGGAAGCCGATGTATTCTTCGGCAGCCTCCTCTTCGACTACGATCAAGTTATGTGGCTGCGGGAGCGATGTCAGTCCATTCCCCTTCGCCTGGTGTTTGAGTCCGCGCTGGAGCTAATGAGCCTCACCCAACTGGGCAAGTTCGCGATTGGCGACAAGCCCAAGGGCATGCCCAAACCGGTCCAGTTTATTCTCAGTAAGTTCGGCCCTAGTCAGCGCGAAGAAGACAAGCTGTCAGGGTATCTCAGCTTTCTTAAAGTGGGGCCAAAACTCCTCAAATATATTCCGGTCGGCAAAGTTCAGGATCTACGTAACTGGCTGATTATCTACAGCTACTGGAACGCCGGAGGAGCGGAAAACGTCGCCGCCATGCTTTGGAGCTTAGCCGAGAAGTATTTGGACCTCTCTGTGGGTGATATTCCTGCAGTGGTGGAAACACCCGACATCGGCCTCCTGCATCCAGATTACAACGGTTACTTTCAGTCCCCTAAGGGCTACCTTGATTGGTATTTTTCCGGCAAGTTGCCTCAGCATCCAGAACCATACGCCTTGCCACAGACTCGCCCCACCGTCGGCATTCTCCTCTATCGCAAACATGTCATTACCCAGCAGCCCTACATCCCCCAGCTGATTCGGGCCTTTGAGGAGGATGGCCTGATTCCTGTGCCGATTTTCATTAACGGAGTCGAAGGTCATGTAGCGGTGCGCGACCTGATGACGACGGATTATGAACAGCAGCAACGGCAGCAGGGCACCGTGGAACTGGCATCCCTTTCCGACCAAGCAGCAAAGGTGGACGCGATTGTCTCCACGATTGGTTTTCCCTTGGTCGGTGGCCCCGCCGGGTCGATGGCAGCGGGACGACAGGTGGAGGTCGCTAAACACATTCTCACAGCCAAAAACGTGCCCTACATTGTGTCTGCTCCGCTCCTCATTCAGGATATTCATTCCTGGATGCAGCAGGGCATTGGCGGATTACAAAGCGTGGTGCTGTATGCCCTGCCAGAGCTGGATGGCGCTATTGATCCGGTGCCTCTCGGGGGGCTGATAGGCGATCGCATTCATCTAGTGCCGGGGCGGATGAGGCGGTTAACGGGACGGGTGAAAAACTGGGTGGCTCTGCGTCAGAAGCCGCCATCAGAGCGTAAAGTTGCGGTTGTCCTTTATGGTTTTCCTCCTGGCTATGGCGCAACGGGAACGGCGGCACTGCTGAATGTCCCTCAATCGCTGATGCGATTCCTGCGGGCTCTGCAGGCGCAGGGCTACGACCTCGGAGATGAGCTGCCGACCAATGGTGAGGAGCTGATTGCTCGGGTGCGCGAAGCGGATGAGCTGTTTGTCAGTCAGACGCCGGAGTTAGAACACGGGCCAGGTGCGGGCACGACTATGGTCGGGGTGCGATCGCTGACAAAATGGCTGGGAGATCCCCTGACTCAACGGATAGAGCAGCAGTGGCAATCACTGACCAGCAGCATCCGAACGCTAACAGGGGAGCACGATGAAGACGCTCAGTATTTGTTAGGCGGCGTGCAGTTGGGTAACGTGTGGATCGCTGTGCAGCCGCCGCTAGGTCTGCAGGGAGACCCGATGCGGCTGATGTTTGAGCGTGATCTGACGCCCCATCCCCAATATGCTGCCTTCTACACCTGGCTCCAGCACGAGTTCTGTGCCGACGCGGTGGTTCATTTCGGCATGCACGGCACCGTGGAGTGGCTCCCTGGGTCGCCGCTAGGCAACACTGACGATTCCTGGTCCGATATTCTGCTGGGCAATCTGCCCCACTTGTATGTGTACGCCGCCAATAATCCGTCAGAGTCCATGCTGGCGAAGCGGCGAGGGTATGGCGTGCTGATTTCCCACAATGTCCCCCCCTATGGACGGGCAGGGCTTTACAAGGAGCTCGTTTCGCTGCGGGAACTCATTGCCGAATATCGCGAAGACTGCGAAAAGAATTACGCCCTCAAAGCGGCCATCTGCAAGAAAATTTTGGACGCTGGCATCAACAGGGATTGTCCTTTTGAAGAGGCCGCTACGCTAGGGATGGAATTTACGCCTGAAACGGTACAAATGTTCAGTTTGGAGGCGTTCAATCGCTATCTGGTAAAGCTCTACGACTATCTGCAAGTGCTGGAACATCGACTGTTTTCGTCGGGGCTGCATGTGTTGGGAGCCGCGCCGACTGCGGAGGCGCTGAGCAGCTATCTGACCGCCTATTTTGGCGAGGAGTTGCCGGAAGAGACTGTAACCGCGATCGCCCACAACCTTAACTCTGAGCCGATTTCCCCAACAAATACAGACCTGGCAACTGCCCGGTTGAAAGGCCATGCGCTCCAAGCCGACCGGAGCGCCGAGGCGCTCCAAATTCGGGATCTGTTGAATCAAACCCCGGATGAACTCACCAATTTACTGCGGGGGCTCAACGGTGAATATATTCCTCCAGCGCCAGGGGGCGATTTACTGCGCGATGGTCCGGGCGTCCTGCCGACGGGGCGCAACATCCATGCGCTCGACCCATATCGCATGCCCTCTCCAGCGGCGACTGAGCGCGGGCGGGCGATCGCCCGCCAACTCATGGCCCAGCACCAAACAGAACATCAAGGCGCCTACCCCGAAACCATCGCGGTCATGTTATGGGGCCTAGACGCGATTAAAACCCGGGGAGAATCTATCGGCATTTTGCTGGAATTGGTGGGAGCCGTGCCCCTAAAGGAAGGGACTGGACGGATTGTCCGCTACGAGCTGCAGCCCATTTCAGAGGTGGGACATCCTCGCATTGATATCCTGGGCAACCTGTCTGGCATCTTCCGAGACAGCTTTGTCAACATCATTGAGCTACTCGATGATCTCTTTCGTCGCGCGGCGATCGCCGATGAGCCGGCCGAGCAAAACTTTATTCGTAAACATGCCCTGGCGCTTCAGGCCCAAGGCATTGAGAACTCTTCAGCGCGACTGTTTTCCAACCCAGCAGGGGACTTTGGCTCTCTGGTTAACGATCGCGTCACCGACTCAAACTGGGAGTCGGGTAACGAATTAGGCGAAACGTGGCAGGGTCGCAATGCCTTTAGCTATGGTCGTGCCGATAAAGGGCAGGCCCGGCCGGAAGTGCTCAACACCCTACTGCAATCGACTGAGCGTATTGTCCAGCAGATTGATTCAGTGGAATATGGCCTTACCGACATCCAGGAATACTATGCCAACACCGGCGGACTGAAGAAAGCGGCTGAAATCAAGCAGGGCCAGCCGGTAACCGCTAGCTTTGTCGAGAGCTTTTCCAACGATATGACGCTGCGTAAGCTGGACGATTTGCTGCGTATGGAGTACCGAACTAAGCTATTGAATCCGAAGTGGGCCGAGGCCATGGCCAACCAGGGTTCAGGCGGCGCTTACGAAATTTCACAGCGGATGACGGCGCTGATGGGCTGGGCCGGGACCGCTAACTTCAAAGAGGACTGGGTCTATGACCAAGCCTCTGACACCTACGCCCTGGATGCAGAGATGGCGAACCGTCTACGCCAGGCCAACCCTGAGGCCTTTCGCAATATCGTCGGGCGCATGTTGGAAGCTCATGGGCGTGGCTTCTGGAAGCCCACTGAGGCAAAACTGGACAGCCTGCGTCAGCTTTATGAGCTAATCGACGAACAATTAGAAGGGGTTTAGAAGCAGTTTTAATGTTATATCCAGTACCAGCGCTGTAGGACTTATCGCCCCACAATGCTAGGGGCTGTCATCATTTAACGCTCGACTCCTGATGCTGAAAGCACTTCAGCCCCTAGCGGGTTTTGCAGAGCAGGCGCGGTAATGCTTACACCGCAAGCATTCTGGATTTAATTGATGACGCGCCCTAAGTTTCGGGCTTTAGTTTTACCTGCCACCGCCCTACAGCCGCGGCATCAAAACGCCCCTCTGTGTTCAGTCGGTAGCGGGTAACAGATAGCCCCATTCGTCATCGCAGATACTTGAGAAAAGGAGAGACTGAACATACCTTAAGCAGACCTCAGAGATTTGCAAAGTTTGCAAATTTAACCCCTTCTAGGGACTGTCATCATTTAACGCTCGACTCCTTATGCTGAAAGCAGTTCAGCCCCTAGCGGGTTTTGCAGAGCGGGCGCGGTAATGCCTATGCCGCAAGCAGTCTGGATTTAATTGATGACACGCCCTAGCCAAATTCAGTTTCAGTCGATGTTTTCTTAAGGACTGATTCAGCAGGTGCTCGACAACATTTTCTGCTGCGTGGTAGCACTCCTCATGCAGACCTGTCCCGACAGTCCAACCGCCAGCAAAGTAAAGATTATTTTGGCCTTGGATGCCGGTTTCGTGTCCTGTCCACAGAAATTTTTGAGCCTTCAAAGTGGCAACGTTAACAATATTGTGGGTGAAGTGGGCGATCGCAGGGCTGTCGTCTGCTTGCTTGAGAACATAGGATTCGGGAATGGGAATTGCCGGGTTTAGCGTGACAAAAAACTCCGGATTGCCGAAACCGCTATGGTCGGGATTAGCGGCATCATTTTGATGGCGGTTGCAGACGTAGGAAATGGTGTAAGGGCGCAGCTGCATCTCATCACCGTGGATCAAGATGTTGTAAGTGCGCCAGGTATTTCTATCCGGCGGTAGCAGGGGAGCATAGGTGTGGGCAACGGCTACGCTGTTGTAATGATCAAACTGGCTGAGGACACTAACCATGTCGTCGGTAATGCCTTGCTTGATGAGCTTGAGGGAAGTCGCAGCGTGACAGGCCATCACCACGGCATCAAAATGCTCAAATTGGTTGCGGTTGATCAGCAGGTCAACGCCATCCGAATTACCAAAAACCTGCACCTGGGCATTGTGAACAACGGTCACCCCTTGAGCCAGAATGCGATCGCATAAAGCGTTGACCCAGGTTTGACATCCACCCTCAACATGGACCCGCTCTGGTGGCGCACACCCGAACCCCTCTTGAAGCGAGTAGTAGCCCATGATGGCAACAAACGACATGGTGGAGGGTGTCGTATCGTGGACAAAATACATGCCGTTGATGCGGGGATAGAGGTTGTAGCGAACAAACTCCGCCGGGTAAAATTCTGGATCATTGTCGGGGTTGTGAGCGTTGCGGTATTGGATATAGTCAGCAATTGAAAACTCCGCAAAGGTCGGATCTTGACAATCGATGGGCGCTTGTTGGCTGAAGTTGTCAAAGCCTTTTTGCAC
>JBCCNE010000375.1:0-5294 GCA_039026015.1 Cyanobacteria bacterium P01_C01_bin.70
GGCCTTAAGACTTTACCAAAATGACTCTCGCCTCTGGTCACAGGTAGAGGACATTCTTAACCAGCGTCAAGATTTAAGGCTGTAGCCCCTCAGATGATTAAAGATGGCTAAGTTTTCTGAGTCGATGGCGATTGTGCCATTCCCAACGGTGGGCAGCGGATATGGGTGAGGCTCGAGATCTCATGCCTTAGACTGTTCGACCGGGACCGAATCCTGGGAAATGTGACGTTTGCAAGGTTTTTTTCAGGCAGGCTGTCCTCAGATTTGTTATCCAGAAATAGGCAGTCTCAGCGCTGCTCGATCCCTTTACTTTTTCGATTTCATGCCTGCGAGCCCAGCCACATCAGCCACCGCAAATGCCGTCCCCACAGCAGAATTTGTCTACAAGCCGCCAGCAGCAGCCACTAAGGCCAAATCGATTTTGGTTAAGCCCAATTTAGGGTATCCGGTTGGGCCACCGGCCACCGTCAGCATGGCCGTGCTGGGAAAGGTACTAAAGGGTCTACGGCAGGCAAGTCCCAACGCGGAAATCCTTATTGTGGAAGGAGTCTGCTCTAAATTGGCGTTTGCGGACATTATGGGCAAGTTAGGCGTGTACAAGCTGCTGGACGACGGCATGCAGCTGCTGGATGCGGACACGCTAGAGCTAGTGGAGTATCCCAATCCGGTAGCGGAGCCGGTGCGGTTTAAGACGATGTGGGCGCCGAAGCTGTTGCAAACCGTAGATTGTCGCCTCTCTGTCGGGGCTTTTAAGCGCACAACCTTAAAAGGGGAAGCGCTAATTTCCGCCTCCCTCAAAAACCTCTATGGCTTGTTCCCGCGTGCTAAATATAAGGCCCGCAGCGCCAGTTCCCGCGGCCAACTCCACCGACCATCAGTGCCGGAAGTGCTGCAAGACGTGTATTCCACCATTGGTCACTGGTTCGATGGGGCAGTCGTAGACTGTGACCAAAAATTTGTCAGCCGCGACTGGCGACCCGACAAGGGCGATAGCGTTGCCATTGGTCAGGTGATCTATGGCGACGATTTGTTGGCGGTGGATGAGCGGGCCTGTGAGGTGGGGCAGGAGGCGATCGCCTCCTATCTACCCGTCATCCAAAAACATAGATAAGCCGCTACCTAGCAGCTCAATCTGCTGTGAGGTGGTGACACTGAACCGGGCTTTTGGCCATTTGAGCCACCCTCACTAACCTGCGGATTGGGATCGGTTTTGAGAGCGGCATTAATGTTAATAGCCTGGCATCCAACACCGGCCATCAGCAATCGTTATTGATATGAATCTACTGCGCGTGGTGAGCTTCGGCCTTTTGCACAAGCTGCACCGTCAACTCTAGAGCCGAAACATCGACCGAGAGTCCAGTCACCTGCTGCTGCACTGCTGCCGCCACTGCTTCAGGGTGGTGAATGGGCGAAACACCGCAGAGGCAGCAGTCAATCTCAGCCTGGCGGGCCGCCTGAATCAGTTGCGCGATCGCCTGACGCACGGCAGGGTGGGCTTCATTGTAAGGAGCGGTGAAAAGGGCCTGTTCGCGGTCTATGCCTAGCAAGAGCTGGGTCAAATCATGGGTGCCAATAGCAATGCCCTCAACTCCTGCCGCAATAAACTGCGGCAGCAAAAACAACACTGATGGCACTTCTGCCATCATCCACAGGGCAAAGTCAGGGTGATTAGACAGGCCCATTTTTGCAATCCGCTCTCGACAAGCCATGACCTCCTCTACCGTGCGCACGAAGGGCAGCAACAGCTGCAGATTGCCATAACCTTCGTCTTGCAGACGCTTCAGCAATTCCAACTCCAGCTCGAAAAAGGCTGGTTGATGCTGATAGCTGAATGTGCCCCGGACGCCGAGCATGGGGTTCGGTTCTATCGGCGGGGCCCCGACGAGTTGGGCAAACTCGCTGGTGCGAAGGTCGAGGGTGCGATAGCGGACGGGGCGAGGCGCAAACGCCGACAGCAGGGGCCGCAGTTGCTTCATTAATCGAGCAAGCAGCACCTCCTTTTGGCCCGCTGCCATCCAATGGTAGGGATGCTGGCGCTCCAGCACAGGCAGCATCAGCCATTCTGAGCGCAGAATGCCAACACCGGCGACGGGCAACTTCGCGATCGCCGCTGCAGTGTCGGGCTGACTTAGATTGACCCAAATTTCTGTGGCCGTTGACTCCCAGTTAAGCTTGGGCAAAACCAACGTCTGGGAATCATTGGTTAAGGCTGGCAAGGGAGTGATGAGGCCGCGATCGCCGTCCACTTCCAAGGCATCCCCCGCTCGAAAACGGCGAGTTGCATTCACCACCCCCACAATTGCCGGCAGTCCCAATTCGCGGGCTAAAACGGCGGCATGGCAGGTTAATCCCCCCTGCTCAGAAATCACCCCAGCTGCAGTTTTCAGCAGCGGCAGCCATTCTGGCGAAACTTCTGACGCCACAATGATTTGCTGTCGAGCAGTGGCGGGCAAGGGGTGCTCTGGCGACAAGATCAGGGCGCGGCCTTGAGCTTTGCCGGGGGACGCACCACGAGCGGTGGTCACGGTCATTGCAGCGTGTGACGGTGCGATCGCCGGCGTGACAAAGGGGCGTAGCGGCCACTTATAAAGCTGGAGCACCTGCAGCGTGTCGCTGTGACTCGCCAGGCTCCACTCGATGCGGAGGGACTGCTCTGACCAAGTCGTGAACCATTGGGCTAGGGTCCAAAGCCGCTGTTCCACCGAACCGGGCACCGTCAGCTCCAGGGGCAGACGCGGCTCTTTTTGAAAGCAGTCTTGTATCAGCAACCGGGCCGCGATA
This sequence comes from Cyanobacteria bacterium P01_C01_bin.70, assembly GCA_039026015.1. Lineage (GTDB taxonomy): Bacteria > Cyanobacteriota > Cyanobacteriia > Phormidesmidales > Phormidesmidaceae > Halomicronema. The sequence continues at coordinate 2,782 of JBCCNE010000375.1, forward strand.
TCAGCATCCGAACGGGGAGTGTAGCGCTGCTCTTGATAGCCAGACTGCCAGGGAAAGTGGGGCAAGCGCGGCAGCGTTCCCGCAAAGGTGGCGGGACAAGATTCTGCAAGGACGCAATGTAGCCCTTCAACGGCGGCGATCGCCACTTCCTTGTCTCGCACGGTCAACGTGCCAGAAAATCTGGCAGCTTCTACCCTCTGAATCACTACTGCCAATTCGACCTGGGCAGGATAGTTCGTGGCGAAAGGTGATTGCGTGGCCCGCCACTGGCTCCAATAAACTAAACTCTTGGCATTCAAAGCCGACATCCACAATTGCTTCAGCGCCGTTTCTAGGGCTTCAGGGTCGGCCCAACACATCCTGGACTCTAGCATTTGAGCCCAGGGTGCCATCGCAATATCGTCGCCACACCACAGCGACGGCATCAGTCGCACCACAGGGGTATCCAGCTGGTTCAGCAGGTCTGACCAGGGAAAATTAAGCGATAAATTCAGCAGCGGATAGTACAGCCTTTTGGCTAAGTGCTGTAGCGAATATCCTGCAGTGTGGGCCGATTGCCAGAGCAGTTGAGGCCAGTCAGCATATAGAGGATCGCGAGCCACTAGCCGTTGTAAAACCTGCTGAAAATACTCCGCTGGAATCACCCAGCTCTGAGGCACAGTCTGTTCACTCTGCTGTAGTTGGTGCAGTAGGTAAGCAGTTTCACCAATCTGACGTGGGTTGGCCGCAGCCAAAGTATCGAGTGGGAGCAGTGGAGACATGGGAGGCCGGCAAATAAGTTACCCCTTGAGACGGGGCGGCAACGCTATTGACGTGGATGGACAAAGGACGACGTGGTGCCATGCTAACCCGCATCAGTCCGCAAAGATGCTGAAGATTGGCAGTTGCTGTCGGCATCTCGGGTCGATGGCTTCATCATTTTTACGCTGTACTAAGAGGCATATTTGTCAGGACAATAAAAGACATTCCAATCAGCGGCTTTCAAGATGCGAAACGCTTCTATGAAATATATCGACCATATTGATGCAGTCGTCAAAGCCGCCACCAATCTGTTTTTGCAGCAGCCGTGCCCATTATGCGATCGCCCCTCTCCGCAATCGCCGTGCTCCACTTGCTGGCGGCAAATCCAGCGCTGTGCTCACCTCCAGCCGACGTCCCCCTCTCCAACAGCAGTGCCGGTCTTGGCCTGGGGGCCATATCAAGGACCGCTAAAGCAAGCAATTGTGGCGCTGAAATATAACCGCCATCCCGAACTGGCAGGACCACTGGGGCGATCGCTAGGACAGGCTTGGCAGCAATGGCCGCTAACGAAGCGATCGCCAGTCGTCGTGCCCATTCCCATGTTTGCAGAAAAGCAGCGGCAGCGCGGCTTCAATCAGGCGGTGCTAATTGCTCAGGCATTCTGCACGGAAACTGGACTGTCCCTGGCCCGTCAGGGACTTATCCGACAGCGCGACACGGCCCCTCAATTTGGTCTCGGATTGGCAGCCCGCCAGCAAAACCTGACCGGAGCCTTTGCCCTAGGGAAAGCTTTTCAACGTCAGCGCCCGCGCCAGCCCGTGCTGCTGCTTGATGATATTTATACGACTGGCACGACAGTTGAAAATGCCGCCACCGAACTGCGCCGCTGCGGTGTCTCAGTATGTGGTGTCGCCACTGTCGCTCGCACTGTTATGACGAGTGAGGTGTGAGGGTGGCTGGGTCATGGGATGTTGGCGCAGCCTGTCTGGAGGGCTTTGGAGTGATGGGGTAAGAATCTTGGGGCACAGTACCCGTATGAAGGAAAGAGATATAGCCGTCGTCAGCTCCGTTAGGACAAGACGGCGAGCCCTCTGGCTAAGCGCTTAGCGCCCTGATGCTGTTTGGTGCACTGGTCTAGATGGCTAAAGCTGTAATTTTAGGTTTGGATTCTGGGTTTTGCTTGGCATAGACAAGGCTCTTAAGTTCTTAGTTTTTCAAATTTCGTAGGGTTATTTTTAGAGAAGCTGCTTCGCATTTAGTGTGCTTCTCGAGACGAACGCCATACAGGGCATCCCTAATTTTTATCTTCTGGGGGCGCTTCATCTTCCGGCTCTGTAGGGGTAGAGGTGACGTTGTCGGCGCTAACGTCGAGGGCGTAGTTAAGGGTCGAGTCTTGGGTGTTGACTACAACAATTTCGTAGTAGCCCGACTGAGGCAGTTGCCCCGACCACGTACGATCGCCTACATCCTCCAGCAAAAACGGCACTTCATCATCGGTACTGGGGACATAGAGGGAAAGTTGAGTGGTTCCCGGTTGGACTTGCAGGTTGAGACGCATTAGTTGATCGGCGGCCAGATTGATAATGTAAATGCGGCCTTCACCTGCCGCTAAGCGATCGCGTAGCGACTGACTAAATGCGCCGCTGTCAAACTGAATTTCTTCGAGGCGATCACCCGCCGTGATGGCCTGCACCCGATCAAAGGCTAGTGCCTGCCAGATTTGCCCAACCGGCTGGTCAATGAAATTCTGTGTTGCCGCCTGGGGATAAAGA
>JBCCNE010000376.1:0-5294 GCA_039026015.1 Cyanobacteria bacterium P01_C01_bin.70
ATGCCGGTAATGCCCGCAAACAGAAACATCGACAGCCCCCCCAGGGCAAACAGCATTCCTGTCGTCAGTCGTAGCCGGCCGCGCCACACGGTGGCGACCCAAGCAAACACCTTAATCCCCGTGGGCACAGAAATGGTCATGTTGGTCACCATAAACAGCATCCGCATCCAGCCAGCCGTGCCGCTAGCAAACATGTGGTGCACCCAAACGATGGCGCTGAGTCCCGTAATGATGAGAGAAGACACTGCTACCACTGGGTAGCCGAACAGCGGTTTGCGGGCATAGACGGGAAAGACTTCTGAAAAGACGCCGAAAATCGGCAAAATGATTACATAAACTGCTGGGTGGGAGTAAAACCAAAAAAAGTGCTGATACAGCACCGGGTCACCGCCCAGCTCGGGGTTGAAGAAGCTAGTGCCCACTGTCAGATCAAACAACAGCATCACCGCGCCTGCGGTCAGTGCCGGTAGCCCAAAGAGCTGAATCATCTGGGCAGATAGCACCGTCCAGCAAAATGCCGGCATTTGAAACCAGCCCATGCCTGGTGCTCGCATCCGCAGGATCGTGGTAACGATATTCACCGCCCCCATGATGGAGGAGACTCCGGAAAGCGCCACGGCCAAAATCCATAGGGACTGGCCGTTAATCAAATTGCCAGTGGGGTTTTGCAAACTCACCGGTGGATAAGCCCACCAGCCGGATTGGGAGGGGCCTCCGGGGACAAAGAAACTCACCGTCAGAATGACGCCAAAGACCGGCACTAGCCAGAAAGCCACCGCATTTAGGCGCGGAAAAGCCATGTCTCGCGCCCCAATCATCAAGGGGACCAGATAGTTGGCCAGACCGTTCAGCATGGGAAAAGTCCACATAAACAGCATCAGCGTGCCGTGCATGGTGAACAGGCCGTTATATACGGTGCGATCGACCAAATCCGCTGGCGGCGTCAGCAGCTCCCCCCGCATGATCATGGCTAAGAGGCCACCAAACAGAAAAAAGACAAAGGCAGTCACAATATATTGAATGCCAATTACCTTGTGATCGGTGCTAAAGCTAAAAAAGCGTCGCCAGCTTTCGGGAGCCTCCGGTTGGGGTTCTAGACCGGGTTGTATCGCTTCTAGAGATGCATTACTCATGGGGATCTTCCTCCGAACTGGCGTAATTCACGATGGGCGCTGAGACCGGTTTAACGGTTTTCCAACCTAAAGTAGAGTTTTCAGTGGCGCGGCTAAATTCTTCATAGGCGACGTTTTCTGCCGGAGCCAGGGGCATCGCTGCAGCGGTAGCGAGCCATTTTTGATAAGCAGCGGTCGACTCGACCACGACATTAGTTTGGTTCGCCGCGAAGTAAGTGCCGCTATATTCCGAATCACGCAGACGATAGCGCCCCTCGCGGATGGGGGTGAATTCAAAATCAATTGCCCGACCTGGCACGACATCCTGTTTCACTCGGAATGCCGGGACGAAAAAGCCATGCAGCACATCTTCTGAGGATAAGACCAGATGAGCTCTCTGGTTAACCGGGAGATGCAGTTCGGTACTGCGGACGTTTTGCTCGGGATAGTAGAACTCCCAAGCCCACTGGCGCGCGGAGACTTGAATTGGTTGCCAAGACGGCTCTTCGGATTGCACAGGGGCCGCCTCTGCAGTGGCCATGCCCATGGCGCGGGGGGCGATGGCGCCTAAAATGCTCATGCGATCATAGGTCTGGTAGCTGAAACCGGCAATCCAGATGACCAGCAGAATGGGAATAGTCGTCCAGACCACTTCAAGTTTCAAGTTCCCCTCAATGGGGGGACCATCTTTAGAGTTATATTTAGGCGCTCGCTGGAAAATCATGGAGTAGAGCAAAGTGCCCATCACCCCAAAGAAGATAAAGCTGCCGATGGTGGTCATAAAGCTGAATAAGTTATCCACCAGGATGGCTTCTTCGGCGGCTTGAGGCAGCATCCAGGTGTAAGATAGCTGACCCATCCAGAGGCTGAGGAAGAGATCAGCGATCGCTAGTCCTACCAACACGATGATTGTGCGTCGATTCATAGCGGCGAAAACCTCATTAGTGCTTAATCAGGATATTGAGAAGCTGGACATTCGGATTCACGCCCTCTCGCAACAGGCGATCAGCAGTGATATGAACGCCGAAGTCAGAGGCTAGGTGTGCCCCCAGCGTGCCGTGCAGGAACATTAGTGCAAAGATGCCGAGTCCGGCTAGCAGATAGCTCCACTGCACCTGCCGAGCCCGGTCTTCCCGCCAGACATATCGCTGGAAGCCACGCCAAATTGCCATGCCCACGATCAAGGCTAAAAGTAAGACGCCTCCGACGCCGTGCCAAACCATCGTGTCCATGGCCCCCAGCCCCCAGGGACTAACGACATCCATCGACGGGGCGGCCATAATAATTTCGTAAAAACCAGCAGCGACGGTGAAGAAGGTGATAAAAGCTGCTGCCAGCATATTAAACCAGCCGACATCGTACAGATTCGAACTCAATACAGGAATGGCAAGGAACTTGAAAATCGGCTTTCCTAAAGGGTAGATTGCGGCCACAATATCAAAGGCGATCGCGACGATAAACAACCCCAAAGTCAAATGCACCAGGTTTGGGTGGATGGGAATGCTGTAGGGCAATCCATTGGCCTGGACACCGAGCCATGAAGCTGACAGTGGCAGCATCAAAAATCCACTAGACATTACAGTAATCCTTCCCGTCCCGCTTCCACGATGGGAGCAGAGTGTAGGCCATACACCCAGACAAGCTTGTCACCCAGATAAACTTGGAACAAGACAATTAGCGTCAGAGCGACATTCATACCCAGGTACATCATCGGCAATGAGTTGGCATTCCGTAGACGAATTATGTAACGCCATCCTGTAATCACCCCCAGTACTCCAGACAGAGACCAGCCGATCAAAGTATGAAGATTAAGATCTTTGGCGGCTGCCGCATAGGGAGTCGCCAGACCCGCTTCAATCTGGCCAAAAATAATGGCGACAAAAATGGAAACGGTGGCAAATACCAGATTCCACCAGCCCACCTCAAATAGGCGGGGATTTTTGCTGAAGTGACCAATCACGTCACACAGAACTGCAAACAGCACCATGGCAATCACAAAATGCACCACGATGGGATGCATCGTGTCGGGATAAGGCAGATTGTGGTCATTTAGTGGTGGCAATAAGTTATCGAGCACAAACTTCTCCTGAGAGAACGTAATATCAGCAGCTTTTCTGAGGCTTGGGCTGCGATCGCTGAAATGATCGCAGTCCTATATAACTACTTAACGTGTTGGCTATTTATGAGCCTCATTTTCTCATTGAAAATTAAGATCTTCTAAATGAGAACTTCACATATTCATTTTAACGATACCTACCGATGACTTTCAGACTCTTTAAGCTGTCTTTAAGCTGGCATATTGAGTCGCTAGAGGACCGAATTCAAGGCCCTGCTGTGAGGTCAGTTACAGCCTTCCTTTTCAGCCACAGCGCTCAGCTGAAAGCTGTCGCCGCTACTGTTGTCTGATCGCAGAAGCCATCAGAGACAATCGCCATATTTAACGGCCAGCTCAGATACATTTAAGAGCCATCGTTTTGTGATCGACAAGACTAAGAAAAAATTAACTATTAAGGTTTTTCTATGTAGACTGCCCTCGTTGATTTGCTAATTTATTAACAGTCAGAGAGTATGAAAAAACCGAAATTTATTATGCTGAAAATGCAACAGCGCAGCTAGATTTTCTGATGGGCTGGAGGGGCGGTGCTAGTTGCTCGCCATGCCAAACGGCAGAGTCAAATAGACAGCTGATCGCTCCTGGGCACTCGAGCTTTAACCTAGTTAAATTTCCGGTTCATGCTGAACTGTGCTGACCCTAGGGCGCGTCATCAATTAAATCCAGAATGCCTGCGGCATCGGTATTACCGCGCCCGGCTCTGCAAAACCCGCTAGGGGCTGAACTGCTTTCAGCATCAGGATTCGAGCGTTAAATGATGACAGCCCCTAGAGCTAGGGGAAACTGCGAAAGCGATCGCGCCCCGAGCCCATGGATTGTCGATATTGCCGTCGATGGAGCAGTTCTAGCTGCCCGCCCGCTTCTTGAATAAAGGCGCGCTGTCGTCGATAGCGACTTTGAAAATAGTTGGCAAACACCAGCGTGATAATCGCAATGACCAAGCCGATAGCCGTTGTGATTAGCGCTTCCCCAATTCCGGCGATGACATTGAGGGAGCGATCTCTGCCACCATTGCCCAACTCTAGCGACGAGAGCGCCTGCATTAGGCCTAAAATCGTGCCCAACAGCCCCAGCAGCGGCGCAATGCCCACGATAGTGTTCAGAGCGGTAGAAAATCGCTGCAGCAGCGGCATTTCCCCTTGGGCCGCGGTTTCCAATGCCAACTGAAATTCTTCGGGAGTCGCTTCTGGCAGAGTCAGGGCAGCGAGAAAAATGCGCGCTAACGGTAGGTCAGTCTGCTTTTTAAGCTGAGTTATGACGGTTTGGGACTGTTGTGGATAGCTCTCCAGCACCATACGGGCAATTTTTTGCTGTCGTTGGGAAATGCGTTGCCAAAACCATAGCCGCTCGAAAATCAACGTCATCGCGATTAACGATGTTGCAAACAGCGGCAGCGTCACCCAACTACTTGTCAAACTCTCCGCTGCTTCCACGCCCAGCCCCTTGGTAAATGCCGACCATCATCATAGCGACATCCGCTGCTCCGGTTGCGATCGCTCCAGCTGTGCTCTCAGTCACAAAAGTGGCAACGGAGCTTAGCGATCGCCCTGGAGAGGTGCGGTGACAGTCTGTGGCGCAGGCAATACCCCAAAAATCTTGAGGCAGACACTCAGATCAACCGCATCTTCTAACAAACAGGCATGGCCACTATCGGGCAAGTTATAGATATTCGCCCGATGGAGTGACTGCTTTAAAAGTTGCGCTTCTTGGTCCGAAGGAAAGAGGCGATCGCTGCCGCTGGCTAGTAGTGTTGTCGGCACCCTGATAGCAGCAAGCTGCGGCGGCTGGATTTCAAATCGATGCAGCATATCGATGCGCCAGGCGACACATGCCTGAGAAATCGGGCGCACGGTTTTAATAAAGAGGTTGCGCTTGTCTTGACTAATGCGGTCAAAATTGGCTAGCAGCGGCAGTGCCACAGCGCCTGAAGCCTTAAACAGCCAGTTGGGTACGGAACTGGTGTATTGGGTCGTCCATCGCAGCCAAGCATATCGCCGTAGGGCCGAAGCCGGATTGACCAACACGAGATGACTCAAACGCTGTTGCAGCAGTTGAGTCACCTGTAGCGC
>JBCCNE010000377.1:0-5282 GCA_039026015.1 Cyanobacteria bacterium P01_C01_bin.70
AGAGGCGCTCGGAGCGTGGTTTGGTATGATGCAGGCAACATATTTTGTTGGGGAAGCCCGCATGCTTCCCTATGTTTTTGCCTGACTATTTTCTCAAAGCTTTGTCCACGATGGCCCAAAGACCCTTTGTCACCCGCTCAGCGCTACTCCGCTGGTAGCCACCGAGTGCAAGCATTCGGTCAAACGGAGTGGCTAGAGTCTCTTTGCGCCCCTGCAGACATTGACCCACTCGACGCTTTCCGGCAGTCTGCTCCACAGCACCTGCCCTTGACGAAATTGCCAGCCTTGAGAGTTCAAACGATAGCTGCAGGGGTGGCAAATTTACCTTTGCAGGGACTGAGCCGACTGCTCAAGCTCTCCTTCTACAAACTAGCGAGCCAGGATGCGCCCCAGTTGAACCTCGTCAAGAAATGCTCTGGCTTATTGGTATGAAGTGAGTCAAATCACATTATTTTTGAGTGATTAATCACAGCCCAAAAGCTTAGCTGTGAGCCTTCTAAATGCCAGATAAGAAATTCCTTAAAGCTGATTTTGATAAGCATAAAAATTATATTCTGTATGATTTTTTGCTGAAGATATCCTCAAGAACTCTCAGCAAATCATCAGCTTTTTGGTCTGTAAATCTAAACCATCGATAGGTATAAAAATTTAGTTATTCAGGAAAACGAATGGATTCAATACGAATTCCGTATGGTTTTCCTTGCTTGAATAAAAGCCCTGTATCCCGATGTAAATGCATTGAATTCCTATAAAAGGACATCACTATGACTCTGGAAAACATTCAAGCGACGCTGCAATCAGGCCTGCGCGATGGGCAACTTATTTTAAATCAAAATACTTTGATCGAGTTCGATCTTTCCGCTCTACTCAATGTGCTCAACAGTCCTCAGTTAGTGATTAATGAGGCAGTAATCACGGCTGTCGAAGAGAGCCTGACTCTCTCGGGAAAAGCTCAGATTTTTGGCAGTGACCCCATCGGTCTTGATCTAATCTTCACGGCTAACGGCGAGGCGATCGCCCTCAACTTTGCGGCCACTGTTCCCATTGGGCAAGTTCCGGGGCTGCCCTGGTTATCGATGGCCAATTTGCAGGTGGCGCTGGCAGTGGTTGGCGATCAGGTCACGGGTACCCTCAGCGGGGCGCTGCTGCCGGGGAGTGGCGAGGCGGTCGCTATCACCCTGGCAGTGACAGTCGGCGAGACGGTTCAGTGGCAGTCAGAACTGCGATCGCTCCCCCTCTCGTCAGTGGCAGAACTGTTCTTAAACACCCGCAATCTGCCGTCCGACGTGCCCGATTTTGTCTTCTCAACGCTGGCGTTGAGTCTGATTCCAAGTACGGGCGAATTTTCCCTCCAGGCGGCAGTGGCGAGCGAATGGGCCTTTGCCAATCAGACCTTGGCCGTACAGGTGGGTCTGTCGATAGAGCGGTTGGCCACGATGATCAATGCTCAGTTGACGATTCAGGGGGGCGGGCCGTTGGCGATCGCCGATGAGCTGTCCCTGCAAAATATAAATTTTGCCCTGGTGCTGGAAGCGGGCGACTGGCTGCTGGCGGGCGATGTCACCGCGACCCTGTTTGATGAAACTCTGACGCTGCTGGCGAGCTATGGGCAAAGGGGCGATCGCCAAGCGCTCATGGTGTCCATCGCTTTGGAGGACGGTCAAAATCTAGTGACGCTGCCTGAGATTGGTGCGTTTGGCATCAGTAATCTGGCGCTGACCCTCAATCAATCTACCGTCGTCACGGAACCTGCGAGTTGGGCGCTGGCGGCAGCCGGTGGTTTGGTGATCGACAGCGTGCTGGATCTGCAAGGCACCCTGACGCTCAGTCAAGCCGCAACCACTACCCGTCTCGTGTTTGTGCCCGAGGCCGCAGATGTACTGATTCCACTCATTCCTTCTCAAGAGTTGCAGCTGCGGCTGCGCTTCGGTGACATCGCGATTGTGCGTCAGGCGACGATGGGAATTGCCTCGCCTGCCACTTGGGCCTTTACGGCTGAGGTTGCAGCGGGCATTGAAGGGCTGCCTGCCATGGTGCATCAGGTGTTGCCGCCAGTGTTTAGCGCCACCTTCCGAGCCGATCGCGATCGCGTCAGCCTAATTGCTGATCGGGTCGTCAATGCCGCTGATGTGGAGCTACCCAGAATCGACATCAACGACCTCAGCATTCCTTTGGGCACCGTGCGCATCGATGTGGTGAATCTGGGCGTACGCCTGGACACCGATGTCTCGCTGTCGGCGGATATCGCCCTGGGGCTGCCCTCCGACCTCAACAACCTGCTCGGCGTAGACGCGACTGGCGAGCCGCTGCTGGAACTGTTTAACACCTTCGACCCCGACAATCCTGACGAGACGACGGTGAACCTGCGGCTAGAAATTGCCGCCACCGGCATCAGCGTCACTCCCGTCACCTCGCCGTTGCGGGCAGTGCGCACTGAAGAAGAAAACGGCATCGTTTACTGGCATGTGGATATGGGCGCGTTTGGCGCAGTGCGACTGCAGCTGCCCGTTTTCAGCTACAATGCGGCGCGCTCCAGCTTTATGTCCAGCGGCGGCTTTGAAGTAATTCGGCCCCTGAGCCTACCGTTGACACCGTTCCAGCGGTTGTTAGAAGCGGCGGGTCTGCAGGCAATCGCTGACACCTTTCCCGATAGTTTGCCCCTACAAGACATTCAGCTGCTGGATGAGGACGACAACTTCCGCACAGAGGAACTGCAGGACCTGCTATCCCTGGCGGGAGACATTCCCGATGAGCTGGAGCAAGCGATTGAGCTGGTGGGCGATCGCTTTGACCAACTGCCCGACTCGTTCCGCAACTATTTGAATGTCGAGATTCCTGACGGCTTTGTCTACGAGATTGCGATTATCCCCAACGGCACCGTTAGAGTCAACGCCCGGGTGCCCGAAGGCAGTGACCCGGTGCGCCTGCTATATCCGTCGCAGGCTTTGCATCCACTGCTCCTCGTTCAGGTACCGACGCTCACCGGCATTGAGTTGTGGAGCATTGCCTTTGGCCCCTTCTCTGGCGGCAAGCTGTTCCTTTTAGAAATAGATGCTAATTTCGATGAGTTTGACCTGATTACCCTAGCCGCTTCCCTCGCGTTATCGGATTTGGATGAATTTCTGCCGTTCCCCGACAGTCGCGATTTTCAGCGGCGCACCGTGTTGCGCAACCTGTTTATGCTGATCGTCTATCAGACGGTAATTCCGATTCCGGTGCCGCTGTTCTATGACGAAGTGGGTATCGAATATTTGGGGCTAGAGGGGGTGAAGCTACAAACCCACGCGCAGTTCCCCATGCCCAGCTTTGATCTGCTCGAAATCAGCGCCATCGTAGCGGATTTAGTTCGCTTCTTTAGCGATCGCGATTTTTTGCTCAACCCCAACACGCCGCCAGATAACGTCAACCTCAGCTTCTCGTTAGACAGCAATTATCTGCGACTGCCGGAATATCTTGGCAGTGCCATGCTCGGCCCCGGCATGGCCGGCCCCGAAATCAACGCCTATGCCAATCTGGCGCACTTGCTTAACGGTCTGAAAACCTTGTCAATTAACGAGTTGATTCAGGCGATGCCGCTGGAGTATCGGGTTAGCGGCGTCAGTCTGGCGACGCCCGATCGCTTGCCCGACGGCAATCTCAGTCCCGTGGATCTGTCCTTCGTCAGCCTGCAGGCGCAAATGGGCTGGCTAATCACCACCCCCGGTGAATATCAGACGCTCATTGCCGACCCCATTCATCAAGCCCAGATCTTTGAGCAACTGCAGCTCGCTGATGAAACCGCCGCGAATGACCTGCTCGCGATTTTGCCTGCCGCCGAGGCGGGAGCCCCCACAAGCGAAGCAGGCTTGGTCACTTTCCTCAAGGGCACCTGGAATCTCGTAGACGTGGCGGAGCTGGAAGCCGCGTTTGGACTGGTGGCTTCTGGAACACAAGGCTTTCGCACGGGCTTCCGCATCGCTGGACAACTGGAGAACCTGATTGACCTAGAATTAGCCGGTCGCGTCGCGATCGGCGCTCCCGCTAACGTCAACATTTTGCCGCCCGCGCCAGCGGACTCAGATGCTCCGGTCAGCAGCAGCGCCTTTCAACTCGCGGGGCATAGCCACCTGACCCTGCTCAACCACCGCATCTTTACCGGCGACCTCCAGGCCACCGAGGGCAACTTCTCATTGCGGGGGGATTTGACCCTGTTTCCTGAGGACTTCCCGGCTCAAGTTAATGGGCAACTGTCAGGCTTGATCGATAGCTCAACCCTCAACCTCAGCGGCAGCGTCACGGCAGAACTGGCCGGATTAACGCTGGCCGATGCGCAGAGCATGATTAGCGATCGCGCCATCCGCTTGCAGGGTTCTTGGCTTGGAGTCACGCCGAGCTTCTCAGTCACGGTGCAGGATGACGCCTTCGCGGTTGCTGGCGCGCTCACTGTTGACGTGCCAGTTAACCTGAACATTGGCCCGCTCAACCTACCCGGTACCAACGTGCGGCTTGTAGATGAACTACAGCTTGATACTCGCGTGGCAGCAGATATTGCCGTCAGCGTTACCGAGTCTGGCTTCTCGGCTCCGGTGAGCGGCAGCTTCCAATGGAATGGTCGCACTTGGCAGCTCCCCGAATTCACTGTAGACGTAGCGTTCCAGGATATTGCCGCGCTAGCAAGCTTGATTGGGGAGCAGATTCAGTCTCAGGCAGCGGTCATCTTCGACGATTTGCTGGCGGAGGCGACGGCGTGGTTACGAGCGGTGCGCGATCGCCTTATCCAATTCACCGGCGATGTCGCGACAGTGCTCCGCGACGGCTACCAGTTGGCCGCCCAGGCCGCCGCCCAAGCTCTCCGCGCGGCGGGCTATACCGTGCAGCAGGTGGGAGAGGCCCTGGCTGGAGCCTATGCCCAGACGGCAGTGCAGGCGGCCCGCATTTTGCGGAGTCTGAACTATACTCTGGATGAAATCGGGGCGATTTTGCGCGATCGCTATCGCTTGGCCGCTCAGCAGGCCGGCCAAATCTTCCTCGATTTGCGGCTGCGAGTAGATGAGGTGGGGCAGTTGTTACGCCGCGTCTACAGCCAGTCCGCGCAGCGGGCCGCTCAGATTTTGCGGAACCTGGGCTACTCAGCGCTCAACGTCGGTTTCGTGATGGATCAAGTGTATCGTCAAGCGGCGAGTCAAGCGGCGCGGATACTCGGCAACGTGGGCTACGGAGTCGAGTTTGAGGTGGGTCGCATGTTGCAAAACATTTACCGTCTCAATGCCGAAGCCGCGGCCCGAGCCCTGCGAGCAACGGCG
>JBCCNE010000378.1:0-5278 GCA_039026015.1 Cyanobacteria bacterium P01_C01_bin.70
GCTTGGACCAACCTACAGATAGGCAAATTGGGATGATTTCAATAACGAGACTGGCTTTTGCACCGGAAACTACAGATGCTTAGAATAGGGTAAACGATTGGCCCAAGTTGAGTATTGTGTTGTGAGTGAACTGCGTACGGCCCTAGAGTTAGCAACGGAAGACGAGCTACAGGCGTTAACTGAACTCCTGTTTCGTCCCAAATACAATCCCTTGGACTATCTCCATAATCTTGATCCGTTGGATGTGCAGCGGAGCGATCGCGTTGCATGGCTAGATCAGCTCGAAGCCCGGTTTCGCTATTTGGCTGCCGACGGCCTGACGGTTATTCGGGGTGACTGCGATCGCGTATCTTACCGACAGGCGCTGATTCAAATTTGCCATCATTTACGAATTCCCTACTCGGATACTTTTTCCACCGTTGAGTTGGAATCTGAGGTGTTTTTGCACGTGCTGGAAAAAGCCTGGAAAAGGCTGCCTCGTTCGGAACAGCGGACACTACAGCAGCAGGTGCAGCATTCGATCGCCCACACTGAAGAATTTCATGCTTTGCCGCTATCACTACAGCGCAATCCCCTGGGGCTGTTGATGAAAGGGGGCAGCGCGATCGCTGTGAGCGCGGTGATTCGGCCTTGGCTCCTGCAGCAAATTGCCCGTCAGTTTGCAGTACAGATGGCACGACAGCAGGTGGCTCAGCAGACTTTGGCCCGGGGCGGTCTGAGTCTGGCGGGACAAATCCATGGGCGGGTAGCCGTGGCTATGGCCTCACGGGGCATGGCCATCAACGCGGCTCGCTACACGGCCACTCGTAGCTTTTTCGCGGTTTTAGGGCCTGCCATGTGGGCCTATTTTTTTGCTGATTTGGGCTGGCGGGCGATCGCGACTAATCACGGTCGCATCATTCCTGCCGTTTTTACCCTGGCGCAGATTCGGCTGACGCGGGGCGAACTGTACGAACTTGCTCAGTGCTAGGGAGGGCCCCCGCATGACCAATGAGCAGCCAACGCCCAACCACTACGACTTGCTGAAATTGCAGCCAACGGCTTCAGTACAGGAGATTCGCCGGGCCTACCGAGACTTGAGCAAGCAGTATCATCCTGATACGACCAAGCTGCCTCCAGCGATCGCCACTGAAAAGTTCAGACGTCTCAATAATGCCTACGCCACCCTTAGCAATCCGGAGTCGCGTACTGCCTACAACTACAGCATCGGCGTGTCGCGTATTGCGGTTGCCCAAGCTCCCGGCTATCTTAATCGTCCGGCGTCTGAACGCGGCCAGTCTCTTCGCAACAGCGCCTACCTCGACCCGACGGATCGCCCTTTGTCTCCCGGCGAAATGTTTGCTCTGTTCATTTTGGGACTCACCTTTGTGGGCTGCCTAGTGCTTGTCTTTACCGTCGGTTGGACTAAAGGTGACCTGGTGCTGGGTTCACCGGAGGCGATCGCGCCCTTAGAGTCGGCTTCGCCTGAGCCTCATCCAAATAATGTGCAGCCCAGCTCCACCACCGTCACTACCGCCCCGTCACTGCCTCCGACGACGACGGCTCCACCTTTGCCTTCCTTGCCCTTAAAAGGGTTATCTTCGAAGATAATTTGAGTACTTTGCTTGCAATAGTTTTGTGTGCCCTATGGTCATGCCCAGCGCGGATACACCGCTTTATAATCATCCCTTGCCTGATATTGAACAGTGGCTGCGTGAGCAGGGGTGTCACCAAAATCCCGACATGCTAAATGAGTGGCATATTGAAAAAATTGGCTGGCAGGCTGATATTTCCCTGGATATTGACGCCATTGTGGTGCAGTATCTTAACGCGCCCCCCAGCGGTGAAGATGTGCAGCGCGTTTTCAAATATTCGCTCAGCCGCCAGGACCTCGAAGAAGCCATTTTTTCTGGCCCTTGACTCTACTGGCTGTTCGATCTGTTTAACGGCGGTGATTTATGGCGGTACCTTTTCAAACTGACTCACAATCGATCACACTGCCTCCCGATGGCCCTACGATCCCCGCACTGGGGGTCGGCACCTGGGCTTGGGGCGACTCTTTATTCTGGAGTTACGGCAAAGACTATGCCGAAGCCGATCTGCTAGCCGCCTTTCAAGCCTCGGTAGATGCGGGTGTCCCCTTTTTTGACACTGCCGAGGTCTATGGCCTGGGCGAATCGGAGCGCCTGATTGGACGGTTTCGGCGGCAGGTTGAGCCACCTGTGACCATTGCCACCAAGTATTTTCCTCTGCCGTGGCGCTGGTCACCTAAAGCCGTGGCTGAAACCCTCACCGCTAGCCTTGATCGGCTAGATCTCGACAGCGTTGAGCTTTATCAAGTCCACTGGCCGCTAGATTTTTTGATGGGCCAAAAAGACCTGATGAATGCCCTGGCAAACGAGGTGAAACAGGGACGCATCAAAGCCGTTGGCGTCAGCAATTATTCGGCTCAGCAAATGCAAATGGCCCAGCAATATTTGGCTGAGCGCGGCGTGCCTCTGGCCGTGAATCAAGTGCAATATTCTTTACTGCATCGCAAGATTGAGAGTAATGGCGTGCTTGATATGGCCCGTCGATTGAACATCAGCATTCTGGCTTACAGTCCGCTGGCCCAGGGTTTACTGACCGGCAAATACTCTGTCGATGATTATCAGAAACCCCAAGGGGCGCGTCAACTTAGCCCCCGCTTTAGCAAATCCGGGCTCACCAAAATTGAGCTGGTGCTGCAAACGCTGAATGCGATCGCCCAAGCCCACGACAAAACCCCAGCCCAAGTCGCTTTGAACTGGTTGATCTGCGTGGGCAATGTCGCGCCCATCCCCGGTGCCAAAAATGCTCATCAAGCCCGCCAGAATGCCGGAGCCCTTGGCTGGTCAATGACGGGGGCAGAACATGAGCAGCTAGGGCGAGTGACCCAGGCATGGCTGTAGAAGAATTGAGATGACGGATTGCTGATTCTGGCAAGCAAGTGTTTTCGGAGCATGGAGTTGGTTGCTCAAGGGGAGCCGGCGATGAGCATATTTTCGGACTGGGGCTTTACCCGAGACAGTTGGCGGGGCAAGCGGGGTGAATATTGGGTGCTGGCCCAAGCATTCCTGTTGACAGGGTTTGTGCTGCTGCCGTCTTGGCATCCGGCAAATTGGGAAGGCTGGCCGAGTCTGGTAGGATTTGGCCGCCAGGCAATCGCCCTCCTGATGGCTGGTTTTGCCACCGTGCTCTTTATGAAAGGATTGCTCAATTTAGGGAGCAACTTGACGCCCTTGCCCTATCCTCGTGACAATGGCAGCCTCGTGCAAACTGGCGTTTATGGCCTGGTGCGCCATTGTCTCTACAGCGGCCTCATTTTTGGCACCGCCGCCTACAGCCTGTGGACGCTCAGCCTGCCCCATGGGGTAGCCACCGTGCTGCTCTTTATCGTGCTCGATCTCAAAGCCCGTCGAGAAGAAGCTTGGCTGCTCGAACGCTTTCCTGAATACGCCGACTACCGTCAGCGCGTCAGCAAATTTATCCCCTGGATTTATTGAAGGCTGAGCGCCTGTCCTCCGCATTTTGCCTTTTGAACTCTGAACTCCCAACCCTGAACTGCCTCGACGCTGTCCGCATTCCGAACTGTAAACTCCGCATTCCCCAATTTCCTATGGGACAATGTTGAGCCTGTGCTGTTATCGCCAAATTTATGAACGCCACTGCTAACCAGATTGCTGAAGCGCTCGATCCGACAACTGATTTAACCTTTCAACTGCCGAATCCGGAAGATGAAAACCTGTCAGAGTACGAGTTTCAACAACAGATTGACTCCGCTTGGCAGGTCTGCGATCGCTTTGACCTGCAAACCGATATTTGGCGAGGACGGATTTTGCGTACGGTGCGCGATCGCGAAAAGCGCGGTGGGGATGGACGCGGCACGGGCTTTTTGCACTGGCTGCGTGATCGCGAAATTACCAAAAGTCAAGCCTATTCCCTGATTGAGCTGGCCAATAGCGCCGATACCCTACTGCAGGAGGGCCTGTTGGCACCCCAGGCAGTCAATAACTTTAGTAAACGCGCCTTTGTCGAAACCGCTCAATCGGCTCCAGAGGTGCAGCAGTTGGTCAGCGATGCTGCCCAGCGCGGTGAGCAGATTACCCGCCGAGAAGTGCGCCAGATTGCCGATGAATGGACGGCCATGACCTCTGATCTGTTGCCCGCTGAACTCAAGGAAAAAGCCGCGAACAATACCATTCCCACGCGCTACCTGGCCCCTCTGGTCAAGGAGATGGAAAAGCTGCCGCTGCCCCACCGGGAAACTTTGAAGACCGAAGTCACCCTCAACCCCGATATCGATACCCTCAAGCAAGTGACCGCCGAGGCTCGCTATCTGGCCAAGTATCTCGAAGCAGCGGTGCAGGTGCAGGCCCTGAACAGCGACGCTCTTGACCTGGAGCAGGCCCTCGAAGAAGCGCTGCGCATCGGCTGCTTGAATGCCACTGCTGATTTGGTCAAACAGGCCTCTCAACTTGAACAGGCCACCGCCAAGCTTTACAGCGCTTGGACTCAGATAAACAAGCTAGCCGAGCGAGTTTATGTCGATAGCGGCGCGAGCACCCCCCACTTGCGCAACCTGCTTAGCCACCTAGAACCGCTCACCAACCAGACCTTAGAAGTACAGCTTGGCGATCCCGAGAGTCCCCTGTCGCATAGGGTGCGATTGCAGCTGTTAGCTGCTGCTCCCGGAGAGGAGTAATTGGCCGGCTATCTTTGAGGCAGCGATGCAGTTAATACAAGTCGAGATATAGGCCGCTATGAATTCATCTCGGCTAATTTCCGGAAGCAGCGGCGGAGCGAGGTTTCGACCTCGATAAATGCGATTGCCTAGCCAAATTCGATGAAGTCCCCGATATTGCAATTGAAACCATTCTCACCAGTAGCGGCAGCGATAAGCTTTAGGTCTATCAGAGGTTATTGCATGTGAACAGGCAGTTCGGACATTGGTAGTCCACTAACGTAAAGGACAGAGGAAAATAAGGCCGAGTTTACTTTTTGTAGAGGCATCACAGCGATGGCGATAGAAATGATCTGCCCCACCTGCGGCTCCCACGAGATCTCCAAGAACGTTACGACGCGCCGGGGAAAGCAAAACGACAAGTACCGCGACTACAATCGTCAGTCCGTGGAAGACCTGCAATGGCAACCCAGAGCTAAAGACACCTTCGGCGTTTTAGCAATGACTTCGCTGCATCAGCCTAGTTTGGCAGCCTCTCAGTATCCATCGCAATCAAGTAGCTCTAACGCTGATAATTTCGTTGATGTCTGAGTGCTA